>JBKJZM010000235.1:0-12188 GCA_046715295.1 Gemmatimonadales bacterium
GCCATCATGCGTAGCCGCCGGCAGCTCAAACCCGGCCAGGAGAGCAATTTCGCGTTTCAGACCGCGGAAGGCGCCCTGGGCAGCTGGCAGAAGATCTCGAAGGTGCTCTTCCTGGCGCTGCCCGGCCTGGTGGCCATCTCGCTCGTAGTGGGCGGGATCGTGATCATGAATATCATGCTGATGACGGTCAACGAGCGAACCCGCGAGATCGGCATTCGCAAGTCGCTCGGCGCCACTCGTTCCGATATCCGGCGCCAGTTCCTCATCGAAGCCATCGTGCTCACCACGCTGGGCGGCCTCCAGGGCGTGCTGGGGGGATGGGCCCTGGCGGCCGCCGTTTCAACCTTCACCCCCCTGCCTGCCCGGGTGACGCTCTGGTCCGTGGCGGTGGCCCTGGCGCTGGGTGCCGGAGCCGGCATCCTGTTCGGCGTGTTTCCGGCCAGCCGCGCGGCGCGGCTCGATCCCATCACCGCTCTTCGCGCCGAATGATCCGGAATGTCGGCGAGGGCGTCGCGATAGCGGTCGACTCGATCCGGGCCAACAAACTCCGGTCCGCCCTCACCATTCTCGGCGTGGTGATCGGCGTGACTACCGTCATGACGATCGCGTCCATGGTCCAGGGGATCCGCGCTCAGATCTTCAACGCGATCGAGACCGCCGGCCCCACGGCGTTCTACGTCCTCCGCTTCTTCTCTCAAACACCGCTCAACCCAGACCGATTGCCCTACGAGGTGCGGATCCGGCCGGTCGTGCAGTCGAGCGATGCGGATGCGATCCGCCGGATTCCGGAGATCGGGTACAGCGCCATGTGGGTCCAGCTGTTTCAACGCATGGAGTTCCAGGGCGAGCGAACCGGAGGGCTGGCCGTGTTCGGGGCCGACTCCCGTTACATGGAGATCCAGGGCGGGACCCTGCTGCGGGGGCGCTTCTTTACCCTGGGCGAGCTGAAGGGTGCGGACGTGTTGGTGCTCGAGGCCGATGTGGCCGAGCGCCTCTTCGGCCGTATAGACCCGCTCGACCGGGTACTCCGGATCGGTAGCAAGGCGATGCGGGTGATCGGCATCTACCAGAAGCCTGACAACATCTTCGAGCCGCCGGGCCAGGAAATCGGCGGGGTGATTCCGTTCGAGACCGCTCGGCAAAACTTTCGTTACGATGAGACCAACAGTCTGTTCATTGCTGTCAAGCCGCGTACCGGCGTATCGGTGGCGGAGGCGCAGGATCTGGTGACGGTGGCGCTCCGGCAGACCCGGAACCTGCGACCCGGGATGCCCAACACGTTCGATCTCATCTCCCAGGACCAGATCCTGGAGGTGATCGGAAACTTTACCTCCTACTTCTTCATCGCCATGGTGGCGCTCTCCAGCGTGGCCCTCCTGGTCGGCGGGATTGGCGTGATGGCAATCATGATGGTCTCTGTCACGGACCGCACCAAGGAGATCGGGCTGCGCAAGGCGCTCGGCGCCACCCGCCGGGAGATACTCTGGCAGTTTCTGGTGGAGGCCGCCACGCTCACTCTCATCGGGGGCCTCTTTGGCATCCTCTTTGGCCTCGGAGCGGGCGAGCTGCTGAAGTACGTCCTGCGTCTCGAGTCCGGCGTTCCGCTCTGGAGTGCAGCCCTGGCGTGCGTGGTCAGCATCGCCATCGGGCTCACCTTCGGCCTGTATCCAGCCAATCGAGCGGCGAGGATGGATCCGGTCGAGGCGCTGAGGCACGAGTAGGCGGGGCAGCGAATTTCGCACCTTCTCATGCATGCGACCATTTGCACTGTGCAAGCCTGGGGGCCAGCCGCATCTCCTGTGCTCCCCTAGGAGGTACCATGCGAGCGCAGACGATGGTAGTTGGGCTGCTCCAGGCCGCCCTGCTGATGGCGTGCGAGCGTTCCGAGAGAATTTCTGATCAGGCCGGCAAGCCCGTTAACGCATCCCACGACAAGGCCGCCGGCCCGGTGGCACTGGGTGCGGTAGGCGAGCGGACGGCGTCCCAGCAGGAGGCTTCGGCGCAGGCGCCGCCGACCGACCAGTGGTTCCGTCCCATGGCATTCGATCCTGCCGCCCGGCTGATTATCCGCACCGGGCAGGCGAGCATCGAAGTCGATTCGCTCGAGTCTTCAATGGCCGAACTGCGGCGGGTCGTGCAGCGGGTCGGCGGGTTCGTGGCGGACGCCTCGGTGCAGAGCGGCCGGAACCAGGTCCGCTCGGCAACGCTGGAGGTGAAGGTGCCGGCGTCCCGCTTCGACGAGCTGACCGAAGGGCTCCATCCGCTGGGACGGCTCCAATTCGTCAACGTCGCCGCTGAGGATGTCAGCGAGGAGTTCGTGGATTTGACGTCGCGGGTGGCCAACGGCCGGAGGCTGGAAGACAGGCTGGTGGAGCTGCTGCGGACCCGCACCGGCAAGCTCCAGGACGTACTCTCAGTCGAGCGCGAGCTCGCGCGGGTGCGGGAGGAGATCGAGCGAATGGAGGGCCGGCTGCGGTTCCTCAAGACCAGTGCACAGCTGAGCACGCTCTCGGTCAACCTGTACGAGCCGCCGCCACTGGTTGCCTCTCACCCGGGTCGCAGCGTGATCGGCGAGGCGTTCAAGACGGCCTGGCGTAATTTCGTTGGCGTGATGGCAGGCGCAATTGCCTCGCTCGGCTTCGTGGCGCCGCTTGCGATCGTGGGCTGGGGGGCGCTGCTCCTGGGGAAGAAGTACAAACGAAAAACCGCGTAAACGGTCGACGGTGAACGGTGAATGTGGCCGCTCCTAACCCTTCACTGTTCACCGTTCACTGTTCACGCTTTATTTCCCCAATGTCCGTCGACATCCTGGCGATTGCCGCCCACCGCGATGACGTTGAGCTCACCTGCGCCGGCACTCTGCTGAAGGCGGCGGATGTCGGCTACCGTACCGGCATACTTGACCTCACCGCGGGAGAGAGCGGGACCAGAGGCAGCGCGAAGCTCCGAGCCGAGGAGGCCGAGCGTGCCGCCGAGATCCTCGGCGTGGCGGAGCGGCGGAATGCCGGTTTGCCCGACGCGCACCTTCACAATACAGATGAGACAAGGCAGGCTATAGTACTGCAGATAAGGTACTTCGCCCCACGCGTCGTCATCCTTCCATTTCCCGTCGGGCGGCACCCCGATCACCGGATTGCGTCCGAATTAGGCCGCGACGCCTGTTACCTGGCCGGGCTGGCCCGCTACGGCGGCGAGGGAAGCCCGCACCGCCCACATAAACTGCTCTACGCCCTCTCCTACCGTGAAGATCCGATCAAGCCGACGCTGGTGGTAGACATCAGCGCCCAGTTCGAGCGAAAGCTCGCCGCCATCAAGTGCTACGGCAGTCAATTCGACGGCGCCAAGGCGGCGGGCGAGATCTTTCCGACCGGCCAGGACCTGTACTCCCTGGTTGAGATTCAGAACGCCCATGTCGGATCGCTGATCAGGAAGCGCTACGGCGAGCCGTTTTTCACCCACGAGACCGTGGAGGTAGAGGACGTCGTCAAGCTGGGAGGGCAGAGTATGTAGCATCCCAGTCGAACGCCGTTCTCTGCCCGCCGTTTCGACGCTATCTTCCTCCCATGCGTCCGCCGGTCTACCTCGATTATGCCGCTACCACTCCGGTTCGCCCCGAAGTGTTGGAGGCCATGCTGCCCTACCTAACGAGCCAGTCGTTCGGGAATCCCTCCAGCGCTCACCGGTTTGGCCGGGCGGCGCGGGCCGGGATCGAGCAGGCGCGGCGCCAGGTGGCTGAGGCGGTGGGGGCGGAGCCTAACCAGGTGGTGTTCACCTCCGGGGGTACCGAGGCGGACAATCTCGGCATCGTGGGCACGGCGCTGGCCGCCCGGGAACGGGGCGGCTCGATGTGCGCCGTGGTGTCTGCGGTGGAACACAAGGCGGTGCTCGCCGCCGCGCACGCGGTGTGTCACCTGGGGGGCCGTGAGGTGCTGCTCCCGGTGGACAGTGGGGGCCTGCTGGATATGGATGCGCTCGATGCCGCGCTGGCCGACGATCCAGCGGTGGTGTCGGTGATGTGGGTGAACAACGAGACTGGCGTGCTCCAGCCGGTGGGCGAGATCGCCGCTCGGTGCCGGGACGCGGGGGCCATCTTTCACACCGACGCGGTGCAGGCCCTGGGCAAGGTCCCGGTCTCGGTTGCCGAGCTCTCGTGCACCCTGCTCACGCTCTCGGGGCACAAGGTGGGCGCACCCAAGGGCATCGGTGCCCTTATCGTCCGCGACCGGAAGGCGATCGAAGCCATCATTCATGGCGGCGGACAGCAGTTCGGCATCCGGCCGGGCACCGAAAACGTGGCCGGCGCCGTGGGCCTCGGACGGGCGGCTGAACTCGCCGCCAGCGAGCAGCCCGTGCAGGCGGAGCGTCTCTGTGCCCTGCGCAACGAGCTGGCGGCCAGGCTCAAGGCCGCTGTGGCGGATCTGGTGGTCAACGCGGAAGAGAGCGCCCGGGCGCCTCACCTGCTCAGCATCGCGGTGCACGGTGCCGATAGTGAGGCCTTGCTGATGCACCTCGATCTTGCCGGTATCGCCGTATCGAGCGGGTCCGCCTGCTCCACCGGTGCGGTGGAGCCCTCTCACGTACTGGTGGCGATGGGTGTGCCCCGCGAGCTGGCGCTTGGAGCCATCCGCTTCAGCCTCGGCCGGGAGAGCACCCGCGAAGACGTGGACCGCGCGGTCGAGGTGGTACCGACTGTGGTAGCCAAGGTGAGGAAGCTGGCGGGAGTTCTCGGTCGTGTCTAAACAGCGGGTCCTGGTCGCGATGTCCGGCGGGGTTGACAGCTCGGTCGCGGCAGCGCGTCTCGTCGAGCAGGGCTACGACGTCCTAGGCGCCACCATGAAGCTCTTCTGCTACGGTGACGACGTTCCCGACCGCCCCTGCTGCTCGCTGGATTCCATCAACGACGCGCGGGACGTGGCCCACGCCATCGGGATCCCGCACTACGTTCTCAATCTGGAAGACCGCTTCAACCTGCACGTGATTCAGAACTTCGTGACCGAGTACAGCCGTGGCCGGACGCCCATTCCCTGTGTCCGCTGCAACTCATTCACCAAGTTCCGCGATCTGCTGGCCCACGCCGACGCCCTCGAATGCAACTACATCGCCACTGGTCATTACGCCATCGCCCGGGAGGGCGCGCTCTACCGCGGTCGCGATCCCGAGAAGGACCAGAGTTATTTCCTCTGGGGCATCGACCAGCAGGTGGTGGCGCGGATGCTGACGCCGGTTGGCGAGATGTCAAAGCCTGAGACTCGGGCCTACGCCAGGCGGCTGGGCCTCACCACCGCCGAGAAGAAAGAGTCGGTCGAGATCTGCTTCGTTCCGGATGACGACTACGCGTCCGTGCTCGAGCGCCATCTCCCGGCTGACGCGCCCGCACTCGTCCCCGGACCGCTGGTCACCACCACCGGTGAGGTGATCGGCGAACACCGCGGGTTTGCCCGGTACACCATCGGACAGCGAAAGGGATTGCCGGGGGGCTCGGCCTCGGCGAGATACGTTGTTGCAATCCGGCCGGAAAGCCGGGAGGTGGTGGTTGGGAGCGCCGAAGACCTCGCGGGCCACAGCCTGCGGCTCGACGAGCTGAACTGGCTCGGCCCCAGGCTCGAGCCCGGCGACTGGTGCGAGGTCCAGATCCGCTACCGGGCCCGGGCCGTTCCCGCCACGGTGCTGAAGCGAAACGACGATTCCCTGAGCCTGACTCTCGCTGCCCCGGTCCGCGCCATCACGCCAGGCCAGTCCGGCGTTCTCTACGGACCCGGTGGCCGCGTGCTGGGCGGCGGCGTCATCGGCTAAGCCGTGCCCGCCCTGATCCTCCACTGGGTCTTGAACGCCGCGGCGCTATGGGCCGCGGCGGCTATCCTTCCAGGCCTGGAATTCACTGGCGGCGTGGGCCGCCTCCTCCTGGTTGCGGCCGTCTTCGGGCTCGTCAACGCTACCCTGCGGCCACTGTTGACGATCCTCACCTGCCCGCTGATCGTCGTCACCCTGGGCCTATTCACCCTGGTGATCAATGCGCTGATGCTGCTGGTCACCGGATGGCTTTCAGAGAGCTGGAATCTCGGCTTCACCGTGACGGGGTTCTGGGCGGCGTTCTGGGGAGGTCTGGTGGTGGGACTGGTGAGTATGGTGCTGTCTCTCTTGTTGCCGGCAAGGGCCACCCGGCCCTACGCGCCGACTGGCCAGCCTCCTTCAATACGGTAGCTTGGCGGAGTCGGCGAACTTCTTCATGAGATCCTGCTGCTCGGGCGTCAGCTCGTCCGGTACGGTCACCTGGATTCCAACCAGCTGGTCGCCCTTTCGGCCGTTCTTCTCGATCCCCTGACCCTTGATGCGGAACTTCCGACCCGGCTGCGTACCGGGTGGAATACGCAGGAGCACCTTCTTTCCATCGAGAGTTCGCACCCTCAGCCGGGTGCCGAGCGTAGCCTGGGCAAGATTGATCGGCACATCCGCGACAATATCGAGTCCCTCCCGCCGGAAGAAGCGGTCGGGCTGCACCTGGAGGGTGATAATCAGGTCGCCGGGAGGACCGCCGGGCCGGCTGGACTGTCCCTGTCCCCGAAGCCGGATCCTGGAGCCGCTCTCCGTGCCCGAAGGAACGGGAATCACGATCCGGCGCTCGGTGCGGACCTCCCCCGCCCCACGGCAGGTGGGGCATTTCTCCGAGGGGATCTTTCCCCGGCCGCGGCACTGAGGGCAAGGCCGGCTCACCGCAAAGCTGCCCTGACCGAACGAAATGGTTCCCCGACCCTCGCATTCCGGGCAGGTCGAGAAAGTTGCCCCCGGAGCGCCACCATTTCCCTTGCATGTCGGGCAGGTTTCCGTCACCGGTAAGGTCACCGGAATTTCTCCGCCCAGCATCGCCACTCGAAACGGCACCTCCACCACAGCCTCGAGGGTATCGCCCTCGGGCTCCTCGCCCCCGCGGCGGCCACGGCCGAACATCGATGAAAAGATATCCCCCAGGCCGCCCAGATCTCCGAACTCGAATCCCTGGTCGCCAGGATCCTCGGCTCCCATACCGCCCATCCCGCCCCCACGGCGGCCCCCCGCTCCTGCGCCGGCACCCGATGGCCGCCGAGGCATTCCATCGAAGGCGCCGTAGCGGCGCATTTGATCGTAATGCTTGCGCTTCTCCGGGTCGGAGAGCGTGCTGTGCGCCTCGGAGATTTCCTTGAAGCGCTCCGACGCGCCTGCGTTTTTCGGGTTGGCGTCGGGGTGATACTGCTTCGCCAGCTTGCGATAGGCCTTCTTGATCTCGGCCTGAGTGGCCGAGTCCGAAACGCCGAGGACCTGGTAAAAGTCCTTGGCCGCCACCTTACCTCTGGGCCTGGTCGGAGTAGACCTGCACCCGGGCCGGCCGCACGAGCACACCCTTGAAACGGTAGCCGGGGGCGAACGTGGCGCTCACCTGCTGGTCCCGGGACCGATCCGGAGCAGGCAGGGTGGAGACCGCCTCGTGCTGACTGGGATCGAATGGGGTGCCGACCGGGTCGATCCGCTCCACACCTGCGTCCTCCAGCTCCTTGGAGAGCTTGCGATCCACCGCACTGAGACCTGCTCGAAGGGAGGCCAGCGGAGTGGCCGGGTCACTGGCCACCAGCCGGTCCATGTCATCCAGCACGTCGAGCAGCTTGGCGACGAAGCTCGCCTGGGCTCGATCGCTCAGCTCGGAGCGCTCCCGGTTGATGCGCTTCCGGTAATTGTCGAATTCGGCGGCGAGCCTGAGGTGCCGGTCCTTGAGCTCGGCTACTTCGTTCTCCAGCTTGCCTTCGCGTCCCCCGCGGAACATGGACTGGGTACTCTCACTCCGAGAGGAAGGGTCGGCGCTCATGTCCGTCGAGGCCATGTCGGCGCCGTCGGAGGTGCGGTCAATGGAGTCGGCGGGCTCCTTCCCGCCGCCGGGAGGAGTCTCGGTCTCTGGATCGCTTCCAACATCGATTTTTTCAGTCACTTGGGATGCTCACTCGTTAGGACCGGGGAAAGATAATAGCAACAGGTGTGCCGGAATGGAGTGTCAGAGTGGCAGGAGTGCGACGCAAGTATCAGGGAGAAGGCCGCTTGGTCGGCGGTGACAAGCGCCGGTGGAGCAGGAAAAGAGCGGCCTGCGCGGCGCGGGCGCGGACCTCGTGGCGCGATCCGGGAAAGACACTGCGCCGCGTCTCTACGGAGCCGTTGTAGAAGCATCCGATCCAAACCGTACCCACCGGTTTTTCCGGAGTGCCACCGCCGGGTCCAGCCACCCCGGTAACTGAGACGGCAGCAGCCACTCCGAATCGTCGGGCGGCACCGTCCGCCATGGCGCTCGCGACCGGCTCACTCACCGCACCATGCTCCGCCAGCAGCCTCTCCGGTACCTCTAATAGGTTGACCTTCAGGGCATTGTCGTACGCAATCACGCCGCCAACGAAGACGTCCGAGCTGCCCGGGACCTCGGTCAGCCGCGCGCCGAGAAGGCCGCCAGTGCACGACTCGGCTACAGCCAGCCGCAACCCCTGCGAGCGCGCCGCGTCGAGAACCAGAGCCGCCAGGTCACTCTCACCCACGGCGTATACACTCTCTGCCCCGCGCAGTCGCAACAGCTCCACGGCCGCGCGCAGCCGCCGCTCCGCGTCGTCCGGGGCAAGATCCCATGCGCTAACCCGGAGGTCAACGCCCTCCAGGCCGGGGAGGTAGGCGAGCGTGAGCGGCGCGATCTCCCTTTCCACGTCCCCCATTCGCTCGGCCAGGGAGGACTCGGGAATGCCCGACGTCCGCACCAGGAGAGAGCGGATCACCGAGCCGGTACCCCGGGAAGCCAGCCGGGGCACCACCTCGTTCTCCAGGAGCCGCCGCATCTCGAGCGGCACACCGGGCAGCATGATGACCAGCCCTGGCATCCCTTCGAGCCACAGCCCCGGCGCCGTGCCCCACCGATTGGTCAGGACGGTTGCCCCGCGGGGCACCTCTGCCTGACTCCGGTTGCTCTCGGCCGGCTTTCTCTCGAGGCGGGCGAAGCGGGCCAGCAGGCCGGCCCAGATCACCTCGTCAAATTCCAGCGGGGCGTTGAAGAGGTCGGCCACCACTTTCTTGGTGATGTCGTCGCTGGTGGGTCCCAATCCGCCCGTGGTGAGCACGGCACCGGTGCGCCTCAGGGCCTCGGATACAGCGTCCCTGATCGGCTCGGCTCGATCGGCCACAGACGTACGACGGGTCACCCGCATTCCATGTGCGGCCAAGGCTCGTGCGATTTCGGCGCCGTTGGTATCAACGGTCATCCCGAGCAGCAGCTCGGTGCCGATGGTCACCAGCTCGATGTTCATGATAGAAGGCTCTTGGCTATTGGCTGTTGGCTGTTCAGTCCTGCAGTGCTACGGCCGTAGGCTAAACCGGACATGAGCCTCGACGTAGCCAATAGCCAATAGCTAATAACTCCTGAAGAGCCCGCGGTTCCGGTAGAGATACAGGGCGAAGGAGTAGACGGTGAGCAGGGCGGCAACCGCCAGCGTGATCGCAACGAAACCACCGTGGAACTCGTTCCAGTACTGGGCGTATCGGTTGTGCTCCCACCCCATCGGCTTCCGGGCATCGCGGAACGCGAACCACAGGATGATGGCGCCCACGAAAATGTTCTGAATCGTGGTCTTGAGCTTCCCGGCGTTCCCGGCCGGGATGATCACGCCGCGGCGGCTGGCCCACCAGCGGAAGCCGGTCATGGCGAGCTCTCGTCCGATCAGCAACAGGCAGACCCACAGGGGAATGCTGCCCCAGATCGGGATGTCGTACAGATCGTGACGCTGGCGAGAGATCCAGTAGATCGGAATCAGGGTGGCGAAGAGGAGGAGCTTGTCGGCGATGGGATCCAGCATCTTGCCGAGGTCGGTTACTTCGTTCCGGCTCCGAGCCAGGTGGCCGTCGTAGATATCGCTGACGGCCGCCAGAATGAAAATGATGAACGCAACGAGCTTGGGCCAGTAGCCTTCGATGAACGGCAGGAGTGCGATGACCGGCGTGAAGCAGATGCGAACGAGGGTGATGATGTTCGGGAGGGTCCACATGGCGACGCCTACCCCAGCGTTTTGACGACGTTCTTGCTGATGCCCTTCAGCGTATCGAAGACCCCGTCGCCGGTGAGGGCGACGGCCTCGAAGTAGAGCGCGCGCTCGATCCACTGCCCGTCTTCTTGACTGACGAGAAACTCGGAGTCATGGTGGGGATCGGGCAGCGGCCGCTGCCTCATGGGATCGGTGACCGGCCAGCCTGGATTGAGCGCCGCCTGCAGCTCGGCAATGGGAGCCGCGTTGGGCAGATCGCGTTTGTTGTACTGGATGGCAAAGGGAATCTTACTGACGTCGTATCCGTGCTGGGTCATGTTCTCATAGAGATTCTGCATGGCCTCGAGGTTGGCGTCCATGCGCTCGATCTGGCTGTCCGCCACGAACACGACTCCATCCACACCCTTCAGGATCAGCTTGCGGGATGCGTTGTAGTAAACCTGACCCGGGACGGTATAAAGGTGAAACTTGACCTTGAAGCCGCGGATGGTGCCGAGGTCCACGGGCAGAAAATCGAAGAACAGGGTGCGCTCGGTTTCGGTGGCCAGGGAGATCATCTTCCCCCGTGCGGCCGGTGCCACCTTGTTGTATACGTGCTCCAGATTGGTGGTCTTGCCGCCAAGCCCGGGGCCATAGTAGACCAACTTGCAGTTGATCTCGCGCGAGGCGTAGTTGATCATCGACATGGGTGCAGTTCCCCTCAGGCCCCAAAGAGTTTGTCGATCTCGTCTTCCGCCTCGCCCAGGAACTCGGACTCGACGCCCGGCGCACTCGTGCCATCACGGTTGAACATCTCCGTGAACACCTGAGTCAGCTGTACCACTGCCGTCTTGACCCGCAGCTTCACCAATCCCAGCGTGGTGCGGTTGTCGAACAGCACCACCAGGATCACCCGCCGCGCGATATCGGCGAGATACATGGACTCCCGCTCGCCCTGGTGAAACAGGGCCCCAAACTCCGTTTCCCCCAGCATGCGCGCAAGCTGATCGTTCGCGCTGAAGTCCGCGGCCGTGAGGGAGGCAAACGCGGTGGGGTCGAACGCCGGTGCCTCGCCCACGGTGGCCACCATCTGGCCGGTGCGGTCGACGATCAGGGCGGTTCTCGCGTTGGATTCCCCGAGAAAGCCGCTCAGGATTCCCTGAATGCGTTTAGCGTCCTCTTCCCGGAATGACCAGCTGGAGGCACCGCTCATCTGACACACCTCATACGAGGGTGGCTTCCATCCGGCGCACGATCGCCTCGGCCCGCCGGCGCAGCATCGGCTGCCGCTCCCAGGCCAGATAATCTCGCAGGAGCCGCACGGTATCTACACCGTCCTGCCCCGCCAGGTAGCCCAGGGCGGCCAGCCGCCGGAGCGGGCGGGGGCTGAATAGATCGCGACGATGATAACTGAACCGCCGCTGTGCCAGCAGCCAGCCGCCGGCGGCGCCGGCCGCGATGCCACCCACGAACACCCAGGTACGAGAGCGCATCAGCCCAGGTCCTGCCGCGCCACCAATGCGTGGGCCAGGGTGACCCCGTCGACGTACTCGAGGTCACCGCCCATCGGCAGCCCGCGCGCCAGCCGGGTGACGCGGACGTCCATCCCGGCCAGTAGCTGCTGAATGTAGGTAGCGGTGACCTCGCCCTCCATGGAGGGATTCGTCGCCAGAATCACCTCGCGGATGCCGCCGTCCCTCACCCGCTGTACCAGGCGGTCGAGCCGCAGTGCTTCAGGGCCGATCCCGTCCAGCGGCGAGAGCCGCCCGCCGAGCACATGGTACTGGCCCCGGAAATCGGTGGACCGGTCGACCACGCCGACGGTGGACGGTTCCTCGACCACGCACACCAGCCCGCGGTCCCGCCGAGGATCACGGCAGATGTCGCAGGGCTGTTCCTCGGTGAGATTCCCACACGCTTCGCAGGGCCGTACCCGCTCGCTTACCGAGGTCAGGACGGAAGCGAGGCGTTGCGCCTGTTCAGGAGATTGCTGGAGCAGATGAAAAGTGAGCCGCTGAGCCGTCTTCCGGCCTATCCCCGGGAGCCGAGCGAGTTCGGTAATCAGCTCCTCGATGGCGCTCACCGGTCAGAAAGGCGACGTAAAAGGCAGCTGCGGCACTTTCCGCATCTCGGCGTGGAGCATCTCGGCCGCGCGACGCTGAGCCTCGGCCACCG
>JBKJZM010000236.1:0-14470 GCA_046715295.1 Gemmatimonadales bacterium
TGTCCCAGGTGACTGCGGCCGCGAGCTCCTCGGCTCCGCCGGGGACGCCAGCCTCGGCGCTTGCATCACCGGACTTGTCCCCAACCTCGTCGCCCTCTGGATGAGCCTCAGCCAACTCCTCGAGCACCGCCTCATCGGCGGCCGAATCAGCGGCGACCTTCAGCTCCGCGACGGTGTCGGCAACCAGACGCGCGGAGTCCGCGGCGGGCACCTGGAGAGAACTATCGGCCGTCGATCCGGGACCAAGGATCGTGCGTGGAGACGAAGAGGGATTGCCCATGAGCGGCGAGGGAGACGACGCTGGGGTAACTGGAGGCGCCGAACCCGGCCCCCCGCACCCGGTGAGGAGAGCCAAGATCAGCGATAGCCGGCAGGGTCTCGACGAGGGCACAGATACCTCACTGGGGGGCACTACCATGAAGCAGGCAGGCGCACCTTCGGAGAAATTTCGGGTGAAGGCAAATGACCTCCCCCGCAGCTACGTGCAAACCGCCGGTCCAGAGGCAGACTGAGGCAAGCCGAGGTTCCGCAGGAGGCTCCGGCCTCCACGTATGAGAGGCTGTAAAAAGCAGCGTTTTCTGGCTTTAGCGCATGAAAAGACGGTTGCCCAGAATCCGGTTGGTTGCGTTCAGCACCGCGAGTGCCGCGCCTCGTGGAGTGTCGGCCTCGGTGAGATAGGAGCCGACCACACGAGTTCCACTGCCTTCGCCATGGACCGCGAGCGAGACGATTACCACCGTGGCGTCGAACGCACGCACCGCTTTCACACCCAGGAGCTCGAAGCTCAGCCCCCCCTGCACCGCCTGCCCCAAGGCAATGACACACGCCTGGGCCGAGCAGCGGAGCTCACCGGCCTGCGATGCCAGACCTTCGCCCTCCCCGGTAAACTGCTCCGAGTCTCTCCACGTCAATCCGACGCGCGCGCGGCAACGCCCATTGGGCAACCGATCGAGCGTGAATTCGGCGAAACGGAGCCGCTCGGGAAGAGGGTCTAACGCTGACATTGGGGTCCTTGAGCAGGCCTGATTTCACTGAGAATTTCAGGAGTCCAGACGGGCAAAGCCCATGCCAGTCAGGCCAGCAACTGCGAGAGCATAGCCACCAGATCGTCGTTGGAAACGCGGTCCGCCTGGGCAAACAGGGCGGCCTTGGAGGATGAGGCGAGAGGGTAGGGCGCCCAGACGGACCGCTGGCCCGGATCCGCGGCGCGGAAGGAGAAGACGAGGTTCCAGTGAGGCGAGTCTGGCCGCCGCTCGGCCGCTATCGAGACGTTCCAGGACCGGTCAGCGTGCTCGAGAACTCTCCAGGCCATGCTGAAGGCTCCACGTATGGGAGAAAATGTGGCCAATTATGTGGAGTGGTGGGGAATCAGGTCAAGAGTCTTTCAGCCCGCGCGTCCTCGGCGGTGTCGACGTCGCGCCGCACGGGCAGCTCGTGCCACACCGCGCTGATGCGAGCGAGCCGGACGCGCGTTTCGGCCAGTACCCGGCCGGTACCCCACGGCATGGCGGTGAAGATGTCGGGCAACGGCGTTCGGCCTCCGATCAGATAGTAGCCGCCATCGTAGGTCGGACCGATTACCACAGCCGCGCGCTCCAGATCGGTGCATGCCTGGCGCAGCACGAGCGCGGTGATGGAGGGGCAATCGGGACAGACCGCGATCCACGGATGGCCACGAGGTACCGCCCGCGCCGTGGCGGCCAGGCGCGCGCCCAGGTCGCCCTCGACCTGGGGCCGGAACTCCCACGAATCCCCCAGCCAGAACTGCATCTCCGCGAGCGCTTCCGGCGGCGTGAACCAGATGATCGCGTCCAGCCCGGCGGCACGCACCGCCGCGAGCACCCGACCGGCCATGACGCGATAGAGCCGTAGCGCATGGCGGTCACCCACCTCAGCAGCGAGCCGGGCCTTCACCATACCCAGCCGGGGAGCCTTGAGCAGAATGGCGAGCGGGGGAGTCACTGCGTGCTGCACCGCCGCAGAAGGCGCAGCGCTCTACCGAGGGTCGGGGGGACCTCCGGTACGGTCGTAATCAGCTCCGCACGAGCGCCTGGAAGCGGGCACGCAAATCACGGGTCATCGCACCCGCCTTGCCGCTTCCGATCACGCGGCCATCGAGCTGGCGGATTGCCACGATTTCGCTCGCGGTGCCGGTGAAGAATGCCTCATCGGCCGTGTATAGATCGTAGCGATTGAGGATCGTCTCCTCGACCTCGTAGCCGGCCTTCCTGGCAAGCTCGATCACGGTGTCGCGGGTGACGCCCTTCAGGATGCCGGCGTAGGGCGGAGGCGTACGCAGCCGGCCATCCTTCACCACGAAGACGTTCTGCCCTGATCCTTCGGCTACCGCACCCCCGCTGTCGAGCATCAGCACCTCGTCGGCTCCGGCGTGGATTCCCTCCACCTTGGCCAGGATGTGTGCCAGATAGTTGAGCGACTTCACCCGGGGCGAGAGCGACTCACGATGAGGGATCGGGGTGCCCGCCGTGATCACGTTCAGGCCGGTCTCGTATACCTGCTCCGGCCAGAGCTTGATGGTGTCCACGATGATGATGACGGATGGCTTGGGACACTTTCGCGGGTCGAGCCCCAGATCGCCGGCGCCGCGGGTGACCACGTGGCGGATGTATGCCTCGGCAATGCCGGACCGGCGCACTGCCTCACGGGTGATGCTGACCAGCTCCTTCTTTTCCATGGGGATAGTGAGCCAGATCGCCTTGGCGGAGTCGTACAGCCGGTCGAGGTGATCTTCCAGGCGGAAGATCTTCCCGTTGTACACCCGGATCCCCTCGAACACACCATCGCCATAGAGCAGGCCATGATCGTAGACCGAGACCATGGCCGTGCTGCGATCGCACCACTCCCCGTCGAGCCAGATGGTCGGGGTGCCGGCCCCCTGTGCCGGGGGATTGATCTTGGCCTTGGCGCTGGTTGTCATCCTGTCGAATGTAAATCGGCAACGAGTTGTGAGCCATGGGGCCACCGCAATCGGCACCTTGCACTGGGCCCACTCCATCCCTAGGTTGGACTCTGAAATCCACGACACAGCCTGCAACATGTTCAATCGTCCGGCGCGTCCAACGGACGGAATTCGATTCGATTGGGAGCCACCTCTTGATCCACTATCGGTACGTCGCGCTGGCTGCGGGCTTGCTCGCTCTCGGTTGTACCGACACCCCGCAGCAGCCATCGGATTCCTCCGCGGCCATCGCGTTGCTCGCCACACCGGCGGTCCTGGTTGGAGCGGGAGATATAGCCGGCTGTCCGTCGACCTTCAACGACGAGGCCACCGCCAAGCTCCTCGACCAGATTTCGGGGACGGTGTTCACTCTGGGCGACAACGTCTACGAAGACGGCACCGCCACCGAGTTCAGCAACTGCTACGGAGCCAGCTGGGGACGACACCGGGCGCGCACCAGGCCGGCCATCGGAAACCACGAGTATCATGTGAGCGGTGCGGCGGGATACTTCGGCTACTTCGGGGCGCGGGCGCGCCCTTTGGGACGCAGTTACTACAGCTACGACCTGGGCCAGTGGCACGTCGTCGTGCTCGACAGCGAGAGGAACCTGGCGGATCAGGCCAGCTGGCTAAAGGCCGACCTGGCTGCCAATCCGCGCCGCTGCACCCTGGCGTATTGGCATAAGCCGTTCTTCACCTCAGGCGATCTGCCGCCGGCGCCCACCCTCAAGAACCTGGTCACGATCCTCTACAATGCGGGCGCGGAAATCGTCGTGACCGGACACAACCACCTGTATGAGCGCTTTTACCCTCAGACCCCGTCAGGCGCAGCAGACCTGGCGCGTGGCATCCGCCATTTCGTGGTGGGCACCGGGGGAGCGCCACTGCTACCGATGAAGGCGAGTACGCCGAATCTGCAGGTGCGCCAGAATACCGCTCACGGCGTGCTCAAGTTCTCTCTGTATCCCACCTGGTACAAATGGGAGTTCATTCCGGTAGCAGGGGAGACCTTCAGGGACTATGGCAGTAACAACTGCCACTAGATCGCCGGCGGCAGCGCGGCGGACATCCGGGGCCGCTTAGCCGGGCGGAGCAACCCGTATGCTCGCGCTCCAACCACCGCACCGGTGATCGGAGCCAGCCAGTAGATCCAGTGGCCTCGCCAGAGATCGCCCACCAGGGCCGGGCCGAACGAGCGGGCCGGGTTCATGCTTGCGCCGGTAATAGGCCCGCCCACCAGGGCGCAAAACCCCACGGTCAGCCCCACCACCATCGCCGCCGGGGCACCGGCCGACCGTTCATCGGTGGCGGCTGCCATGATCACGAACATGAGTGCGAAGGAGAGCAGCCACTCCATGGCAAAGGCCGACGCGATCGGTATTTGCGGCAAGGTAGCCCCCATGTCGCCGACCGGTCCGAGAATGCTTCGGAGCGCCAAGGAAGCGAGGACCGCTCCCCCACACTGGGCAGTGATGTAGGCGAGCGCCTCAGACAAGGGAAATCGCCGGACTGACCAGAAGGCGAGCGTCACGGCGGGATTGATGTGCGCACCCGAAAGAGGTCCGGCGGCGAAGATCACGGCCGTTACCACGAACGTGAATGCCAGCGCGATCCCGACCGGGCCCAGCCCGCCCCCGCTGAACGCGTCGACCATGGCTGCCCCCGGGCCGATCAGCACCAGGAAGAACGTGCCGAGCGTTTCACTGGCCGCCCGCCGAACATCAAAAGGTGCTTTCACGGGGAGCGGGTGGAACTGGAAAGAGCCGCACTCCCGCCGCGCCGCAGATACTCCCCGAAATCATCGGGCAGGTCGCTCTCTCGTATGCCGCGGATGGCCCGCTCCAAATCGTATTCAACACGGACGAATCGCGGCACCACGGATCCGTCGGTCGCTTCGAGCAGGACATAGCCGGCGCGCCAATCGCCGTCCTTGGGTCGTCCCACGCTCCCCGTGTTGACGAAATGGATGCCGCCGACCACACGGTGCCAGGGGATGTGGGTGTGGCCAAACGCAATCACATCGCCGGGCCTGGCTCCAGCATGACCAGCCATCTTGAGGCAGAAATCATCAGGACGGTCTTCGGTCCAGTACAGAGTGTTGAGGGTGGGGGTGCCGTGGACAAGGATGAGTCGTGGCCCGGAGAGGTGGCCCCCGTTCGGGAGCAGGTCGATGCGAAACGGAAGACCGGCCAGGAACCTCTTCGTATCGGTGGAGACGTGCTGCCGGGTCCAGTCATAGCTGAGGTGGCTCAGCTCCTCCTGGCGCGGGTCTTCGTAGCGGCAGCCGCAGTGTTTGTAGCCAGTCCCAACGGTCGAGTCGTAATTGCCGGTCACCCCGGGAATCCCGCGCTCACGAAGCAGGGCCACGGTCTCGTTGGGCCAGGGGGCGTAGCCGACCAGGTCGCCTAGATGATAGGTGGCATCCACGCTCCTACGTCCAATGTCCTCCAGTACGGCTTCCAGGGCCGGCAGGTTCGCGTGGAGGTCTGACATGAGGGCGTAGATCATCGCAGGCTTTTGCGCATGACGGTGGCCGATGCAGGGCATGCTTCCTGAAACTCGACCGACGATTTAATCCCGGGCGACACCGAGTCGCGGCTGACGCAGGAGAATCCGAAACGAGGGAAGTAGTGTTCCGCGGTGGTGGTGAGCAGGAAGACATCTTCGATACCCCGCTCCCGGGCCACGTCGAGCGCCCGCTCGACCAGCACCCGGCCCACTCCGCTGCCCCGCCAGCTCTCCTCCACGGCGGCTGAGCGAAGCAGCGCTGATTCTCCGTACACCTCCAGTCCTACCACGCCGACGAGCTTGCCGTCACTCTCCGCCATCACAAAGTGCGAGGGAACATCTATCACCCCGGCGGTGGGCAGTTGGGCCCGGCCGAGCAGGCCCAGCACCGCGGGGAGATCGGATTCCTGGGCGGTGCGGAGCTCGACGCATGGTGTGGGATCGATTCTGGGCGTCATGGTATCCTCCATGTCTCAGGCCGGCTTCCGGGCGCGAACGAAGGCGCCCATCACCCGGCCGCTCACCTCGCGGGCCAGGTTATCGGTGGCAAGCCCGGTCCCGGCGAGAAACGCCTTGGCATCCTCGAACTCGTAGACCCGGGTCGGTTCGATCCCGATCCCCTCGAACCCCGCTTGCCACAGGCTCTGATGATATTGCTGTTCCGTCAGTGCTCCCGCTACGCAACCGACCCACAGCTCCATACTCCGCCGAACATCCGAGGGGACCTCGCCCCGGATTACGACGTCGGAGACGGCGAACCGACCCCCCGGCTTCAGCACCCTGAAGGCCTCGGCGAGCACCCGATTCTTGTCGGTCGAGAGGTTGATGACGCAATTCGAGATGATCACGTCTACCGAGCTGTCCGGCAGCGGAATGGCTTCGATCTCACCCTTCAGGAACTCCACATTCTCGACGCCGGCCTTGTGCTGGTTCTCCCGCGCCAGGGCCAGCATCTCGTCGGTCATGTCCAATCCGTATGCCTTGCCAGAAGGGCCAATCCGGCGGGCGGAGAGGAGCACATCGATGCCGCCGCCGGAGCCCAGATCGAGAACAACCTCGCCTTCGTGCAGCTCGGTGAGAGCAGTGGGGTTGCCGCACCCCAGCGACGCGAGCACTGCGTCGGCAGGCAGGGACGCCGTTTCGGCCTCGGTATAGAGATTCGAGCTGATGGGGTCGTCAGCGCCTCCGCAGCAGCTGGTCGAGCAGCACGAGGTCTTCTCTCCCGAAGTGACTCGCAGAGCGGCCTGACCGTATCGCTCGCGAACCGTCGCCTTTACGTCTTCGGTACTCATCGGTCCCCCCTAATCAAGTTTTGTTGATGTATCACATAAAAACAAAGAGCGGTTCAGCAACAGCCGGATTTCCGCTCCGCGGCGGATGGGGCCGCGGTGAGCCCCTCGATCAGCTCGGCCACTTCATTCAAGGTTTCGGGGTTGAGGGTGTAATACATCCACCGTCCGTCGCGCCGGTCGGTGACCAGCTCTGCGTCCTTCAGCACCTTGAGGTGAAAGGAAAGCCGGGACTGAGCGGCGTCCATCGCATCGGTCAGGTCGCACACGCAACGCTCGCCCAGGCGCAGGCGCTGGATGATTGAGAGCCGGGTGCCATCCGACAGGGCATGAAACAGTCGGACGGCTCGACCGGTGTCTGGGCTGGTGCGTGTGGCCATACCCGATTATATCAAGAATTGTTGATATGTCAAGTGGGCTTTTCCCCGACACCGGGCAACGCCGGCGGGTTGTGTATTCTTGTGGTGGTCCTCTTAGGGAGTCTTATGGGGTGTGAGCAATGCCTGGGGCACGGCAGATGACAGATCTCTGGCCCGCGCTTCCCCTCGAGTCCTGGCGCGACACCTACGCGACCCTCCACATGTGGCTGCAGGTGGTCGGTAAGACCCGACTGGCACTGGCTCCCATGGAGAATCATTGGTGGCAGGTGGCACTCTATGTCACCGAGCGGGGTCTCACCACGTCTTCCATCCCATCCGGGAGCCGCACCTTCGCTGTCGATTTCGACTTCCTCGAGCACAACCTGTCCGTACGAACCAGCGATGGCGTGGCCCGCTCGCTGCCGCTCAAGCCCCGGTCGGTGGCGGACTTCTACGCAGACTATGTGGCGTTGCTGCGGTCCCTCGGGCTGGAGGTGAGAATCTGGCCGGTACCCGTCGAGGTCGAGAGCTCCATCCGCTTCCCCGACGACCGGATTCATGCGTCGTACGATGCGGAGTCGGCCACTCGGTTGTGGCGCCTGTTCACCCAAGTGGACCGGGTGCTGAAGCGGTTCCGCGGCCGCTTCCTGGGCAAGGCCAGCCCGGTGCACTTCTTCTGGGGAGGTTTCGACCTGGCTGCGACACGGTTTTCCGGGCGCCGGGCGCCAGCACACCCGGGCGGCATACCGAACGTGGGCAACTGGGTCATGCAGGAGGCCTATTCCCACGAGTGCGCCAGCGTGGGATTCTGGCCCGGTGGCGGACCGATCCCCGAGCCGTTGTTCTATGCCTACGTTTACCCGGAGCCGGGCGGGTTTCGGGACTCTCCCATCAAGCCCAGCGCTGCCCGGTACAGCGATGAGATGCGGGAGTTCGTGCTGCCGTACGAGGCCGTGCGCACTGCCGCCTCTCCCGATGAAGCCTTGCTCGACTTCGCCCAGACCACGTACGCCGCGGCCGCCGATCGGGGCAACTGGGACCGGGCTGCTCTGGAGCGACCTCCATCTCAGTGGCCATAAACGGCAGAACCAAATCAGCACGCTGCGTGTTGTCAGCCAGTACGCAGGACCGCGGCCCAGCTGCATCGACCTGAGACTCCAGGAGAACGAACATGGCGTACCCCTCGACCACCACGATTCCGGCCCAGCGTGTGAGCGCCGGCCTGGCGATTCTGCGTGTCGTGATAGGCGGTGTTTTTATCGCCCACGGCGCCCAGAAGCTCTTTGTCTTCGGTCTGGCGGGCGTTGCCGGCGCATTTGGTCAGATGGGCGTTCCACTGCCGGGGGTTTCGGGTCCAGCGGTGGCCTTCCTCGAGTTCTTCGGCGGCATCGCCGTGATACTCGGGCTGTTCACCCGGCCCGTCGCCGTGCTCCTTGCCAGTGACATGCTCGGCGCGATAGCGCTGGTCCACCTCAGCAAGGGTTTCTTTCTGCCGGACGGTTACGAATTCGCGCTCACCCTCATGGGAGGATCCCTCGCTCTGGCTCTCGCCGGCGCAGGGGAACACTCGCTCGATCGCGTGCTCAGCGCCCGGAAAGCCGAGGCCCGGCGCCATGGGTGACAACATCACAGGACTGCATCACATCACGGTCATCGCCGGGGACCCCCAGGAGAACCTGGACTTCTACGTCGGAGTTCTGGGAATGCGGTTGGTCAAGAAGACGGTCAACCAGGACGTGCCCGGTACCTACCACCTCTTCTACGCCGACGGCGCCGCCCACGCCGGTACCGACCTGACCTTCTTCCCCTGGCCGGACATGCCGCCAGGCCAGACCGGGGTTGGGCTGACTGTCGAGGTGGCGCTGGCCGTTCCGGTGGGGAGCCTTGGCTATTGGGCGGAGCGGCTCGCGCACCACGGCATCGAGGCAACCGAGCCGGCAATGCGCTTTAGCGAGCGGCTGCTCGCCTTTGCCGATCCTCACGGACTGCGCCTGGCCTTGGTCGAGACCGGGGACCCACGCGAGTTCACCCCGTGGCCGAAGAGCATAGTGCCCGAAGAGAACCAGATCCGCGGTCTCCATGGGGTTCGCCTGCTGGAGCGAAGCGCGGCCCCGACCACCGACTTTCTGGTGAAGATCCTGGGCTTCGAGGAGGTAGGGGAGGAGGACGGCTGGCACCGGTTGGCGCTGCCGGGCGGGCGATCGGGCCGGGTGATCGACATCAAGCAGCTTCCTACCGCGCGGCAGGGGACCTGGGGAACCGGGAGCGTACATCACGTCGCGTGGCGGGTTCCGGACGACTCGACCGAGCTCAAGGTACAGAGCCGGCTCCAGAGTGCGGGGCAGCGGCCGACCCAAGTGATCGACCGATTCTGGTTCAAGTCGGTGTATTTCAAGGAGCCGGGCGGCGTGCTCTTCGAGGTTGCCACCGACGGCCCGGGGTTCGGGGTAGACGAGCCGCTCGATCAACTGGGCGGATCTCTGGTCCTGCCGCCGTGGCTGGAGCCGAAGCGGTCACAGATCGAATCGGGCCTGCAACCGTTGCACGCCCCGGAAACGGTCGCCGGAGAGCCACGCCGATAGGCCAGGAGATACGAGAATGAAGGGACCACATCAGGGTCAGCCGGTCCGGACGGCCGGCGTGCCGCTCACCAGCGCCCGGGCGGCCATGGTGATGCTCCACGGGCGCGGCGCCACGGCCGAGAGCATCCTATCGCTGACTCAGGCGCTGGGTGTGCCGGACTTCGCCTTCCTGGCACCTCAGGCCGGAGGCAACAGTTGGTGGCCCCAGAGCTTTCTTGCCCCGATCGCGAGCAATGAACCCGGCATCTCATCCGCCATGACGGTTGTGGAGGAGGTGCTCCGGCTGACAGCCGCCGCCGGCATTCCGCCCGAGCGCACCCTGCTGCTCGGATTCTCCCAGGGTGCCTGCCTCGCCACCGAATTCGCGGCCCGCCATGCCCGGCGATACGGGGGCGTGGCGGGGCTGAGCGGCGGCCTCATAGGCCCCGATGGCACGCCCAGAGACTATGCCGGATCCCTCGAGGGAACGCCGGTGTTCCTCGGCTGTAGCGACGTGGATTCGCACATACCGGCCCAGCGGGTGCGGGAGTCGGCGGAGGTGCTTCGGACCCTCGGCGGGGAGGTCACGATGCGGCTCTATCCGGGAATGGGGCATCTGATCAGCGAGGATGAGATCGCGGCGATCCAGGGAATGATAGAGACGGCCGCTCTCAACCCCTCCAGATCCTAGAGGATATCTACTTCGGCACCGACGGCGCGGCGCCTAGTCGGCCTTGAATCGATAACCGACCCCGGGTTCGGTTAGAAGCAAGCGAGGCTGGGTTGGATCGGGCTCGATTTTCTGGCGGAGCTGCATGACGTAGATGCGCAGATAGTGCGTCTGATTGATGTAATTGTTGCCCCAGACCTCCTGCAACAGCTGCCGGTGGGTCAGGAGCTTCCCCGCATGGCGGACCAGCGCGACCAATAGCTTGTACTCGGTGGGCGTGAAGTGCACCTCCTGGCCGTCACGGAACACCTGCCGTTTTATCAAGTCCACGGTCAAGTCGCCGACCCGGAATACCGGCTCGGGGGCACCTCCCGGGGGGAGGGAGGCATGCCGGAGGGCAACCCGGATGCGGGCCAGGAGCGCCTCGACGCCGAACGGCTTGGTGACGTAATCGTCGGCCCCGAGATCCAGGGCACGCACCTTGTCCTGCTCCCGCCCGCGGGCGGACAGCACGATGATCGGGGTGCTGGCCCATTCCCGAAGCTGTCGAGTCACATCCAGCCCGTCCGCGTCCGGCAAGCCGAGGTCGAGCAGAATCACGTCGGGGTTGCGGCTGGCAGCCTGAGCGAGTCCCTCCTTCGCGGTCGCCGCCTCAACCAGCCGGTAATCGTGGCTCGCCAGCGCGGCACGCAGGAACCGCCGCATCGGGGCCTCGTCCTCGATCAGGAGGACGAGGGGGGCGGGGCGGTCCATGCGGGGCCGACCTCGAGTTCTTGGGTGGAGTCGTCCGCATCGTCGGCTAAGATCGTCGGTGGAGTACCGGTGATCGGGAGCGTGAACCGGAAGATTGCGCCGCCTCCCGACCTGTTCTCGGCCCAGATGCGTCCCCCGTGAGCCTTGACGATCGCGCGGCAGATGGTGAGGCCGAGACCAATCCCTGCTCCCGAACCTCCGCGACGGAATTTCTCGAAGACCCGCTCCTCCTCCCCCGGTGGAATGCCTGGCCCTCGGTCAGCCACGTACACCTCGACCTCTCCCGGGTGGGTTTCGGCTCCGACTTCGATGGCGGTGCCCGGGGGAGTGTGTTTGGCGGCGTTCTCCAGCAAATTGACGAATACTTGCTCGAGGAGGATTTCATCTACCGCCACCAGCGGTAGGTCCGGTGGAAAATTCGTGGTCACTGCGTGACTCCCGAGCTGCTCTTCAATCCGCAGCCGTGCAACCCCGACCACGTCCGATAGCAGCTGCCACTCCTTCTGTACCTGCAGCTCACCGGATTCGACCCGGATCATCTCCAGCAGGTTCGCCACCAGACGATTCATCCGCTGCGATTCCTCGAGTATGGTCGAGGCGAGCTCAAACCGCGCATCTGCGCCCGGCGGTCCCGCACCGTCCAGGAGGGTGCTCGCCGCCCCTTGAATCGAGGCGAGTGGCGTGCGCACGTCATGCGATAGCGAGCTGAGGAGAGCCGTGCGAAGGCGCTCGGCCTCGACCCACGCCGCCGAAAACCACCTCGCCCAGCTGCATGTTCACCAGCGGCACCATGCCGCCGAGGGGGTGAAGGAGTCGTGCATTGCATTCACCGCCCCGCAGGAGGCGGCGGTGGTGACCGTGGCGTACAGCGCGCTGCTCACAATGCCGAATCGGACCTCCTTCCCCTCCATGTTGCCGCCCGGATTTGCGGCAGTGGTGGCGACATCCACGCCGCGGGCGGCGTGGATCGGATTGCCTCGAGCCTCAGCCCAATACGCTGTGGTCACTCCGGCGGAAAAGAGGACGGCCATGGCGCACCACACCGCCCAGCCATGCCGTTGCTTGCCCACCATCTGCCCAGTAGGTAGGTGAGCGCCGACGGGATGGCGAATATCGCGAACATCGACCAGAAGTTGCTCCAGGGAGTGGGGTTCTCGAACGGATGCGCGGCGTTGGCGTTGAAGAAGCCTCCGCCGTTGGTCCCAGCTGCTTGATTGCCTCCTGGCTTGCCACCGGCCCCATGGCGATAGTCTGCTTGGCACCCTCGAGCGTCGTTACCTCCAGGTAGGGGAGGAAATTCTGGATGACACCCTGGTGGATCATGACGAGGGCTACCAGCAGGGAGAGCGGCAGGAGTACGTAGAGCGTCCCGCGCACCAGATCGGCCCAGAAGTTTCCCAGCAGCCCGGCCGAACGGCGTGCAATCCCTCGCACGAGAGCAACTGCCAACGCCATACCGACGGCTGCGGAGACGAAATTATGGAACGCGAGCTGGGTCATCTGGGAGAAGTACGACATGGTCGTCTCTCCCGAGTATGACTGCCAGTTGGTGTTGCTGGTAAAGGACGCGGCGGTCTCGAACGCCTGGCGGTCAGACACCGCCGGAAAGCCCTGAGGGTTCAGGGGCAGCCAGTGTTGCAGCCGCAGCGCCGCATAGGTGAGCAGCATCGAGACCGCGCTGAAGAGAAGCGTGGCAGCGGCGTAGCGGGTCCAGTGCTGATCCTCGCTCGGGTCTATCCCCGCCGCGCGATAGAGCAGGCGCTCCACCGGGCCCAGCCATCGAACGCGTCCATCGTACACGGCAACCAGGTAGAGCCCCAGCGGTTTTGTCACCAGTAACAAAGCCAGACCGAAGATCGCGATCTGCAGCCAACCGTTGGCGGTCATCCTTAGAACCTCTCGGGCCGTAGCAAGGCGTACATCAGGTAGATCAACAGGCCCGCCGCGATCACCCCGCCGGCAACGGACTCGGCGGTCATCGTTCGTCCTTCGATTCCCCGTTCCCACGGCCAAGTGACGAGAGGCCATGGGTGTACCAGAGCATGGCTGCAAAGAAGGCGGCTGTCATGGCGAGGTAAAGCAGGTCGAACATCCCGTCCTCCGGCGATCGGATGCCTGCGAACATAGGCATCCCGGCCATAAAGGTGGGGTTAGAAAAGCCGCCCGCCGAATCAGGATTTCGTTAAGATCGTGAAATAAGGCGGTAGGACGGTTGGGTGGTACGGCGGTAGAGGGTGGTGTTACCGCGATGCTATCGGAGCAGCGGCGACAGCAGCCTCACCAGGGTCACGATCACCACGATTCCTGCCAGATCCAGCACCAGGCCATGGCGAATCATCCGGCTCAGCGGGATGAAGCCCGAGCCATAGACGATCGCGTTGCACGGAGTCGAAACCGGCAGCATGAAGCCAAGACTGGCGGCCATTGTGGCGCCGAGCGCCGGTTCCAATGGATCGAGGCCGGCCGCACGAGCGATGGAGATGACCACCGGCACCACCATGTTGGCGGCGGCTGTATTGGACGTGGTCTCCGACAGGATCACCGCCACCACAACCGCGGCCACCAGCATCCCGAAGCTTCCCTCGATGGGGAGCAGCCCGGTGAGGCCGCGTCCCATGGCCTCGGCCAGTCCGGTCTGGAACGAGAGCACCCCCAGCGCAAAGCCTCCCCCATAGAGGAGCACCACACCCCAGTCGATCTGCACCGCCTCCTGCCAGGTGATGGCGGCGCCTTCATCGCCCGGCAGAATGAACAGCAGCAGCGAGCCGAGCAGCGCCGCGACTCCCTCCGGCAGGCGGCGGGTGAGGCTCATGTAGGCGGCACTCCCCTCCCCTGCTACCAGGGCCACCATGCCTGGCAAGATCCAGAGCGCCACCGTCACCCCGAACGCAATCGCCACCGAGCGCTGTCCCCGAGTCCAGGGTCCCAGCCGTGCACGCTCCCGGCGGATCAGCTCGGCACCGGCGGGCAGCTCGCGAACGCCGGCCGGCGCGACGGCGTTGAGGTACACGTACAGCAGAGTAAAGAGCACCAGCACGATCGGTACACCGAGCAGCATCCAGCGAAAGAAAGGGATCTCCACCCCGAGCTGGGAGCGGATGAACCCGAGTCCGATGACATTGGGAGGAGTGCCGACCGGGGTGGCCAGGCCTCCGATAGAGGCGGCGAACGACGTCATCAGCATGAGGGCGGTGGCGTAGCGGGGATCGATGGTCGCGCTGGCGTCGGGGGTACGCAGGGCGGCCAGGATGGACAGCCCGATCCCGAACATCATCGCGGTGGTGGCGGTGTTGGAGATCCACCAGGAAATGAGCGCGGTCACCGCACCGAAGGCGAGCAGGATGCGGCTGGGCCGGGCCCCGACCCAGGGG
>JBKJZM010000237.1:0-8984 GCA_046715295.1 Gemmatimonadales bacterium
CGACACCACCGGGCCAAAGATCTCCTCCTGGAAGATCCGCATCCGGTTATGGCCCTCGAAGATGGTGGGCTGGACGTAGTACCCGTCCTTGAGCTCGCCCGGGTGCACCCTGCGGGCGCCGCCGGTCAGTACCTTCGCCCCTTCCTTCTTCCCGATGTCGATGTAGCTCAGGATCTTCTCCATCTGGTCGTTGGAGGCCTGAGCCCCGATCATGGTCTTCGAGTCGAGCGGGTTTCCCTCCACAATGGCCTCGGTGCGGGCCACCGCCCGCTCCATGAACCGGTCGTAGATGGACTCCTGTACCAGGGCCCGGGAAGGACAAGTGCAGACTTCACCCTGGTTGAGGGCGAACATGGCGAATCCCTCCAGCGCCTTGTCGAAGAAGTCGTCATCCGCCTCGGCCACGTCGGCGAAGAAGATGTTGGGCGACTTGCCGCCGAGCTCCAGCGTTACCGGGATCAGGTTCTCGGAGGCGTACTGCATGATGAGACGGCCGGTGGTCGTCTCGCCGGTAAAGGCGATCTTGGCGACCCGCGGGCTGGAGGCGAGCGGCTTCCCCGCCTCTGCCCCGAAGCCCTGCACCACATTCACCACGCCGCTGGGCAGGATGTCGGCGATCAGCTCCATGAACGCCATGATCGAGACCGGGGTCTGCTCCGCCGGCTTGATCACGACGCAATTCCCCGCCGCCAGCGCCGGAGCCAGCTTCCAGACTGCCATCAGGAGGGGAAAATTCCATGGAATGATCTGCCCCACCACGCCGAGCGGCTCGTGGAAGTGGTATGCGATGGTGTCGTGGTCCACCTCGCCGATGCTGCCCTCCTGCGCCCGGAGCGCACCGGCGAAATAGCGGAAGTGGTCCACCGCCAGCGGCAAGTCCGCGGCCGTCGTCTCGCGGATGGGCTTCCCGTTGTCGATGGTTTCGATCAGTGCGATTGCCTCCAGGTTCTGCTCCAGCCGGTCGGCGATGCGGTTAAGGATGTTGGCCCGGTAGGTGGGCGACGTGCTGTTCCAGCTCAACGCGGCGGCGTGCGCTGCGTCCAGCGCCTTGTCAACGTCCTCGTGGGTCGAGCGGGCAACCTCGCAAAGCGGCTGGCCGGTGATGGGCGTGGGATTCACGAAATACTGCCCGCGGGTGGGGGCGGTGTATTCGCCGCCGATCCAGTTGTCGTACCGGTTCCGGATCGGGATCGGGAGCTTCAGGTTGGACGGGACAGTCATGGTAGGGAGCTGCTTGCTTGCGGTACCCATAGGATACCTCCAGGCGAGGGGGGCGGACGGCAGCGGGTAGTGGAGCGGCAGTGGCTCGCGGCTGTCCTGAACCTAACCCTGGGGCCCACGCTGGCAATCCAACAAGCGCGCCGGCCCAGGCTCGCTCGGTTCAGGGTCGCTGCCGGGCTTGCAATGGATGGCCAGATTGACAACGTTGTCACATGTGTTACGGAGCACGCTCCCGACGGAAACTCGACGCCATGAGCTGTTTCACCAGGAGAAATCAATGAAAGCGCCCGGCCTACTTGCCTCCGCACTCTTTCTAGCCGCGGTTACATCGCCGGCGGCATCCCAGCAGTCCGGTGCAATCGAGCTCGGTGTGTTCGCTCAGGCCAGCTATTTCGAGGAGAGCATCGGTTTCGAACAGGGCTCGGGGGGTGGCGGAGTCCGGCTGGGATTTTACCCGGTACGTCACCTCGAGCTGGAGGCCGAGGGGGGCTTCGTGCCAACCGAAGCCCGGGGTGGTCTGAACGTGTCTTACATCCCCCTGCGCGCTCGCCTTTTGTTCAACTTTCCGGTGGGAGAGCATGGGGCATTTCTATTAGGCGGCGGCTATGCCCGAAATGAGTTTCGCCGGGACATCGATACCCATGAAGACGGATTCACCGGTTTGATTGGAGCCCGCCTCGGTCTTCCCGGGAATACCTCGATCCGCATATCCACTTCGGTCGACTACATACCATCACCCAGTATTGCGCTTTATCCTGCCCCGGCCCTCGAGCCCGATCACAACATCAACTGGAACATACAAGTCGGGCTCGGCTTCCTGTTCGGCGGGGGACGCTCCTCCGTTGCGGAGCGCCGGGAGCCCACCCCTGTCGCGCCCCGGCCCGACTCGCTGGCCATGCAGGCCCGGCGAGACTCGCTGGCCCGAGCCGCGCGGCAGGACTCTCTCCGCGTAGCTCAGGCGGCGCAGGCCCAACAGGCCAAACTCCGCGACAGCGTTCGTATTGCCGAGCAGCGAGCCAATGAGCGGCAGAAGGCGCTGCAGGACAGTCTGGCCATCGCTACCCGGGAGGATAGCATCCGAACCGCGGCGTTGCGCGACAGCCTGCGGCTGACTCGAAACCGTGCCCGCATGGCATCACTCCGAGACAGTCTGGAGCGAATGGCACTCCGAGACAGTCTCCGCCTTCTCATGGCGCAACGGCAGACCCGGCTCACTCTCCGGGGAGTGAACTTCGAGCTGGGCAAGGCGGTCCTGCTTCCGGTGTCCCGTGACATCCTGGAAGAGGTTGCCCGCTCGCTCGTCGCCAATCCGCAGGTGCGGGTGGAGGTCGCCGGCCATACCGACAGTACCGGACCGCGGGCAGTAAACGAGCGGCTTTCGTTGGCCCGGGCTGAATCGGTCAAGGCGTTCCTGGTCGAGAACGGGGTGGCGGCGGAAAACATGGAGGTGCAGGGGTACGCCTCGACCCAGCCGGTCGCCACCAACAAGACCGCCTCGGGCCGGGCCCAGAACCGCCGGGTGGAGCTCAGGCGAACAGACTGATCCGTCCCTGAGCTTCCGTAAAGGCCGCCTCTGTGCTATGGGCGGCCTTTCCCGTTTGAGCAACTCTACCGACAAAGCATTATTCATCCACTTCACCCGGGACCGAGGGTCTTATGGCCGAGCCGGTTGACAGCGGACCATCCGAGACCGTGCGGGTCGAGGCGTTCAGCGACGGCGTCTTTGCCATCGCAATCACGCTGCTCGTGCTGGAAATCAAGTTACCGCCAGCCGACCTCACCGGTCACGGAAGCACATTGCTGCAGGCTCTGCTCCGCCTCTGGCCCTCGTATCTGGGCTATCTCATCAGCTTCGTCACCATAGGCGTCATGTGGGTCAATCACCACAGCATGTTTGTTCTTATTCGCCGCACCGACCGCTATTTTCTGCTGCTCAGCGTCTTCTTCCTCATGTGTATCGCATTCCTGCCTTTTCCCACTGCGGTTCTGGCGGAATACCTTCCCGAGCCGAAAGGCCGGAAGATCGCCGTCGCGACGTACAGTGCCTCTTTCGTCCTGATTGCGCTGGCCTATAATGCCGTCTGGTGGTCCGCGGCCCGTGGGGGCCGGCTTCTCCATGAGAATGCCGATCATGAAGCGGTACGGACCATAAGCAAGCGCTATCTGATTGGACCAGCTGCCTACGCGGTGTCCTTTGCGCTGGCCTTCATCAACGTCTGGGCGAGCCTGGCGGTGCACGGTCTCCTCATGGGATTCTTCATCCTGCCGGTGCGCAAACCCACCGCCAGTCGTCCGGCGATGTGAGACCGTCGTGAAATTTTCCCTTGACGATGCCCTCCCGATTCTCCGTTGCACGCCGACGCTGCTGCGAACCTGGCTGTCGGAGCCTCCCGACTCCTGGACCAGGGTAACAGAAGGACCCGACACCTGGAGTCCCTTCGATATCGTCGGGCACCTGATGCACGGTGAGCGCACCGACTGGATCGCGCGCGCCGAAATTCTGCTCGCCCAGGGCGAGACCCGACCGTTCACCCCATTCGACCGCTTCGCCCAATTCGAGGCCTCACGCGGCAAGACCCTTCCTGAGCTGCTCGACACCTTCGCTGGGCTCCGGGCCGCGAATCTGATCCGGCTCGAGTCGCTCGGCATCACCACCGAGGACCTCGATCGCCGCGGGCGGCATCCCGAGCTCGGATCGTGCACCTTGGCGGAGCTGCTCGCCACCTGGGTGGCACACGACCTCAGCCACATCGCTCAGATCGCCCGCGTGATGGGGCGACAGTATACGGCCGCTGTGGGCCCCTGGCGCGCCTACCTACCGATGCTGGGCACCACTCGCCAGTGAGCGAGCCGGCTCCCGCACCGGCCCGGTCGGAGGGCAGCGTCGCGTCAGCCATGAACTGGATGGGCTGCCTGACGCTGCTGCTCTTCTGGCTGCCGATCATCGGTCCGTTTATCGCGGGCTTGGTGGGCGGCGTCAAAGCAGGCTCGGTGAAACGGGCGCTCCTGGCGGTCTTCGTGCCGGGAGTGATGATCGGCGTAATGGTTGCGGCGGGCGTGACCTACCTGGCCGACGTGTATTGGGGCATGCTGGCGGGGCTCGGCGGTGTCGCGATCTCTTTCCTCAACATCGGGCCGCTATTCGTGGGTGCGGTGCTCGGCGGTCTCGGTGCCAGTCTCTCGACCCAACGGAGCCGGAGGGGAGGGTAGGCTCAGGGCTGTTTACGCCGGACGAGGCGGCTCTCTTCGTGCGGCAGTCTGAAGTCGTCCTCGCTCGGCGGGCGGACCCAGAGATCGAACGCCAGGAACAGGGTCTTGGAAAAGGGAAAGAACGCAAACGGTACCACGAGCATGAGAATGACCGTGGTGGCCTGGAAGAGATCCCACGGTGGTTCCGGCCAGGTCCACAGCAGAAACCCCACCACCCAGACGGTGAAGACTGTCTCCACCGCCATGAGATTGAAGAAATAGGCGCCCAGCCAGTAGCCCTCCTCGCCCCGCTCGAAACCCAGACCACACACCGGGCAATTCGGCACCAGACGCGACCAGGTGACGAAGACCGGACCACCGCCACAGTGGGGGCAGCGCAGACGCAGAGCGCGCAGGAAGGGGCGGGCCTTGGTCACAGTTCCCTGGCCGGAATGTGCTGCTCGATCCACCGCTCCGCATCCTTCAGCACTTCCTCCTGGCCAACATCTGCAAAGAGACAGTGATACGATCCCGGATACTCGCGGAACTCCCGATCGGGCTGGTTCATCCGGTTGAAAAAACGGCGGCTGCCCTCGGGCGGGACCATCCTGTCGGCCGAGCCATGGAGAATGAGCAGGGGGACGGAAAGGGTTTCGGCCCGGGCCTGCACCCGCCGGATGGCGGCGGTGACCTCGGTGGAGAGCCTGGCGGTCCCCCGCCGGTGGAACAGTGGGTCTGCCAGAACGGTGTTCACCACGGCGGGATCGCGGGCTAGACCCGAGAGGTCCATCCCAACTTCCAGAGAAAAGCGTGGCCAGATCCGTGACATGACGCGTCCCAGCGCCATGAGGAACGGCGGCACACCGACCTCTCCCAGGGGTGGCGCTGCTGCAATCACACCGCTCAGCCCCGCGGGGTGGTGCAGCGCATAGTCGAGCACTACCAGACCTCCAAGACTGTTCCCCAGGATAAAGAGCGGCAGGCCCCCTTCCCATTTCCGTACCCGGTCGACAAAGGCGTGCAGGTCGGCCCGGTACTCATGCCAGCCGCGGAGATAGGCCCGCTGCCCAGGGGAGCGGCCGTTTCCGCGCATGTCGTAGGCATACAGCGCGATACCGCGGGCCGGGAAGTGGTCGGCCAGCGTCGGGTAGAGGCCGCTATGATCGCCGAGGCCGTGCAGATTGATCAGCACCGCCTTCTTTTGCTGGCCGTGGGGCGGCATCCAGGCCTGGTAGTACAGGGGCAGGCCATCGGCTCCGACGAAGGTGCCATCTCGATGCGTGCGGGGCGATTCGACGGTTTCGGTCATGGGCGTACGCTAACTCGGGATTGCTGCTTGACAAAGCCCTGGCCGGTCCCGAACATAGGGGGCGCGCTACCCGGCCCGCATGGCATCTCATAAATCGAAGCGCTCCGTGACACCTACGGTCCCATCCGCAAGACCCCACTCCCGGGCTGGTCCAATGACCGCCCCCGTGCTGTCCGCAAGGCCGGCAGACTCCAGTCCAATCGCTGAGGTTATCCGTCATGTCCTATAGAACCTGGATCGCGAGGCTCGCGGCCATCGCGGTGCTCGCTTCGCTCTCGACCGCAACGCTGTCAGTGACGCCGGCCGACGCCCAATTTGGCAAGCGTCTGAAGGAACGGCTCAAGAAAAACGCTGAGGATAAGGTCATCGAGAAGGCGGTGGATAAGGAGAATGAGGCGATCGATGGGGCCACGACCGGCAAGGCCGGCGAAGACACCGCCAGAGCAACGGCGGCACCAACGGAACCCGGCTCGACCGCCCCCGCGGACGCGTCCGCCGCTGCCGGCGCCGGTGCGAACGCCTCCGCTTCACCCGTCAGCAAGAAGGCCTGGGCCAACTACGACTTCGTTCCCGGCCAGCGGACGCTGTTCTACAGCGATTTCACCGATGATCAGGTGGGGAATTTCCCCCAGCGCCTCAAATACAAGACCGGGACGATGGAAGTGGTCGAATTCGAAGGTGGCAAACGGGCGCTCAAGGCCTCGAGTCCAAGCGAATTCTTCATCCTTCTCCCCGAGGTGCTACCCGACAAGTACACCATCGAGTTGGATGTTACCACCCGTGGGACCAAGCGGGTGGGCGCCAACACCATCGAGGTGTCCGGTGCGGAGAGTTTTTCCGACCACGATGCCATTCGGGTGGGCTGGGGCAGCGGTGGGTTCGAGACGACCGGTGGTGGTCTCCAGAACAACTGGGTGGCCGCGAAGGATGCCGATATCGAGCGCTACCTCGGCAAGATGGGAGGCTTCAAGCTGCTGGGTGATGGCAAGTACCTGAAGATCTATGTGGATGAGAAGCGCCTGGCTAACATCCCCGAAACTAAGTTTCCTCGTGGCAAGACGGTGCTGGTCAAGCTCGAGGCCCGTGACGACGAAGAGGACGCGGTGTACCTCTCCCGCATCCGAGTGGCCGAGAGCCAAAAGACTATCTACGATGCCCTCTCATCCACCGGGCGCTGGGCCACTCAAGGCATCCTGTTCGACACCGGAAAGTCTGACGTTAAGCCGGAGTCGACGCCCACGCTCAAGCAGATCGCCGCGGCGTTCAAGGAGCACCCCGAGCTCAAGGTCGAGATTCAGGGTCACACCGATAACGTGGGCAAGCCGGACGCCAACCTAAAGCTCAGCCAGGCGCGGGCGGAAGCGGTGAAGAAAGTCCTGACCGATGAGTACGGCGTCAAGGCCGACCAGCTCACGGCCATGGGATATGGCGACTCCAAGCCCTCGACCGACAATAAGAGCCCTGAAGGCCGGGCCAACAACCGTCGAGTCGAGCTGGGCAAGTCATGATGATGGATAGGTGATGGAGCCGGCGCTCGTCCGGGATCCAGGTGAGACCAATCGAGTCGGCGGAAAAGTTCAGCTATTCGAGGAAAGCGTGTGGTGCGGACTGCACAGCCAAGCGCCAAAGTGCGGCCTTGATGTCAGTATACAGAGCGCTGGAACCGCTGTCCAGATGGCTATCTTAGCGGGTAACGAGCGTAAGCATCCCTTCCAATAGCCACTCAGATGGGTTGACCTGCACGGCCGGAACGGTCAGGCGCCGCGGCCCGCCCAGCAAGCGCAATGGCCCGGTATCGGGGGAGAAATGGAGGTAATAGAGCGTAGCTCCGGCGTTCCGGGAATGCTCCGCCACGAATTCCACTACTCGGTTGGACCAATCCCCATGCGGGCGCACCGGAGCCGCGTGCCGGTGCCGTTCGAGCGCGGCGATGACCACCGGGCGTGGAACCTCGATTGCGCGATACCGCTCCCGAAGATGGCGCTCATCCTCTCGAGTATCGTGCAGCCGGGGGCGAACCAGATCGCAGGAGCAGCGGCCCGCAAGAATCCGGGCCACCGTCTGTGCTGAAGGGTGCAACGTTTTCAGGGCTTGTTGGTCCGGGAAGGAGGCCAGATCTGCCGTGAGCCCGGCAGGCAGCATGGACCGCACCTCACTCAGCGTGAGGGGGCTGGCGAGGTAGAGGAAGTAGCACATGGAGTCGGGAGCTGGGAGTCGGGAGCTTGGAAGCGGGGAGTATAGAGTCGGTGCGGTGGTATGTCATCCGGAGTTAGCAGGAGCCTTGCGGAGGCGCGGCAGCATCACTCTCCTGACTCCCGCCCAGCTCCCAGCTCCTAGTCCCGCACCAGCACCAGGATCGCCGCCTGGGGGACGACCAGATATTTCTTGTCCTCGAAGGTGATCTCGACCGCCGCCTTACGGAAAAAGATGGCGTGGTCACCGACCCTGGCCTGCATACCCCGAGTCTTGGTTTCCCGGGTATCCACTTTCCAGGGCTCGTCGTCGAGACTGCTCAGGTCGGCCACCGGCGTACCGGGACCAGTGGCGACGATCACGCCGGTTTGAACCTGCTGGGCGTCGATCGCGGTAGCGGGAAGATAGAGTCCTACCCTGGTCCGCTCATCTCCGTCCTCCGGAGTGATCAGGACCCGGTCCCCTACGACCATCAACTGCTTCTTGGGAAATTCCATTACCGCTTGCCGTTGCCCTTGGCTACTTTTTCCCTGTCGCCCGTTCTCGGCTCCGCGTTCTCGCTTTGATGCACCGTCACCAGATCGGTGATCCGGAGCCGCCGGTTTGCCGTCGGGAGACGCAGGCTGACTTCCTCGCCGATCTTCTTTCCACCGAGGGCCCGGCCGAGCGGAGAAGCAAGCGAGATGTGGCCGTCATCGATGTCCATCATCTCCGCCAGCACCACCATGTAGACGTCGGTGTCGTTGGTGTCCAGGTCGAGCACCGTCACGCGGGAGCCAAGGCCCACCTTGTCGGTCGGCGCCTCGGTGTTCGCGAGCTGACTGAGCTGGCTCAACCTCTGGTGCAGCTGTCCCAGCCGAGCCTGCACGAACTGCTGTCGCTCCAGCGCGGCCTTATACTCCGAGTTCTCCCGGAGATCGCCCAGCTCGACGGCCTGGGCAATGGCTTGAGGCAGCAGAATGTTCAATTCATGGCTGAGTTGATCGACTTCTCGTCCCAGCTTTTCCCGCATCTCACGAATCATGTTCACTACCGTCGCGCAAAAAGGACGGCCCGGAGAGTGACAGCTCCA
>JBKJZM010000238.1:0-3881 GCA_046715295.1 Gemmatimonadales bacterium
GCTTCGGGCTCAGGAGCCCGCGCCGCCGAAGGTCGATAGCATCCGGGTGGAGGGAAATAAGCGGCTTACCCCCACCCAGATCATCGGTTCTTCCGGCATCATCGTCCATCAGCCAGTCAACTACCGCGACATTCAGCGTGCCATCACCTCGTTGTTCCGCACCGGCCAGTTCGACGACGTGGTCGTGGAGCAGCGCAACCTCGGCGGGCGTCTCATCCTGGCCATCAAGGTCAAGGAGCGGCCGGTGCTGGAGAAGTGGACCGTTCGGGGCGTCAACCGGTTGTCGGAGGGCGACGTCAAGGGCCGGGTGCACCTGACCGAGGGCCGTCCACTCGATCGCAGCGCGGTGGAGCAGGGACGGGCTGGCATCGACTCGCTGTACAAGGACAAAGGCTATTACGCCTCGAGGGTAAAGGTGCTGCAGCTGCCCCAGGAATCGGGCAAGCTCAGGGTGGTGTTCGACGTCGACGAAGGCGAGCGGGTGGCTATCAGCCAGGTCGTCATCGACAGCAACAAGCGCTTCTCCGACAAGGCCGTGGTGAAGCACATGTCGACTCGCCCGGAGGGCTTCTGGTGGTTTCAGAAAGGGGAGTATGACGAGCGTAAGGTCGAGGAAGACGTGCGCGAGCGGCTGCCGGGCTGGTACGCCGACCAGGGCTTCGTGGATTTCCAGGTCACCCACGATTCCCTTGTCTCGGACTCCGCCGGGGGCAAGGCGACCCTGCGGCTCACGGTCGACGAGGGGCCGGTCTACCAGGTCGGGACCTTCGACATTCAGGGCAGCCGGCGCTTTTCGACTGAGGAGCTGGTGGCGCTGTACCCGTTCGGGCCGATCGGGCCCACCGGAGCGCCCATCGGGAAGCGACGCGCGTTCAGCCGGTCCGAATGGAGCGAGGCCACCGAGAAGGTGCAGAACCTCTACGCCAACAACGGCTACATCTACGCCCAGGTCCAGCCGGAGGAGGTTCGGCGCACGGGGGCGGTAGGCACCCCGCTGGTGGACCTGCACTGGAACATCCGGGAAGGTTCGCCGGCCACCATCAACAAGGTCGAGATCGTCGGCAACGACGTGACCCACGAGCGGGTGGTCCGCGAGGCGATCGTCATGCTGCCCGGGGACCTCTTCAGCCGGGAGCGGCTGATACGCTCTTACCAGAACGTCTCCAATCTGGGGTACTTTCAGCAGCCGCTTCCCTCGCCGGACGTCAAGCCGGCCGCCAACGGCGTCGATGTAGACATCATTTTCCGGGTAGAGGAACGTCGCACCGGCAACATCAACTTCGGCGCGTCGCTGGGGCAGGGTACCGGGGTGGGCGGATTCCTCGGGCTGGAGGAGCCCAACCTCTTTGGCCGGGGAAAACGGGGCAAGCTGCAATGGCAGTTCGGCCAGAACATCAACGACTTCACCTTGAGCTACACCGACCCCGCCATTCGGGAGAGCCGGATCTCCGGGACCATCTCGCTCTTCGACTCGCGGGCCCGGTTCACCGTCGGTGACCTGGGGCGCCGGAAGCAGACCGGTGGGACCGTGCAACTGGGGTTCCCTTTCCTGGGGTCGCGCTACACCCGGGTGTTCACCTCGTATTCCTATCAGCGCATCCGGTACAGCGAGGGCTCGGCAGATCTTCAGGCCCGGTTCCGCTGCCGGGCCTGTAGCCGGTCTTCGCTGGGCACCAGCCTGCTGCGTGACACCCGGGTCGGGCTTCCCTTCGCCACCGGCGGCTCCCTGACGAATCTCAGCGGCGAGCTCAACGGTGGATTCCTCGGGGGCACCGGCAACTACCGGAAGGTCGATCTCGAGGGCCGCTGGTACGCCCCCCTCGGAACCCTGGGAGGCGGGGGGCAGCTGGGGGCCGGTATACAGTTCGTGCTCGGCCTGACGGCCAAATCCGGCTTTATCTTTGGCGACGCGGGCCCCTTCTTTACCGAGCTGTACTCGCTCGGGGGGGTCCAGTACGGCATCCCGTTGCGAGGCTACGACGAGTTTTCCATCACGCCGAATGGGTTCGACGCTTCGGCTGGTGGAAACAACGCAGCCAGCGCCGATGCCTTCGGCAAATCCTACTCCGCCTTTACCGTCGAGGCGGGTGCCAGGATCAGCCAGTCGCTCTACGTCAGCTCCTTTTTCGATGCGGGCAACGTCTACCGGAGCGCACGACAGTGGGATCCGACTCGGCTGTTTCGCGGCGCGGGCTTCGGGGCGGCGGTGATCTCGCCGCTGGGACCGATCGGGATTGATCTGGGCTACGGGTTCGACCGGGTGGACAGCGTTGGACGGCCAAAGCCAGGCTGGCAGCTCCACTTCAAGCTGGGCAACTTCTTCTAGGCAGGACGCACCTTTCAACTGGAGTGAAGCATGAAGCTTGCCGTCGTGGGAGCCGGGGTAGGTTTGATCGCCATGTCCTTGGCAGGGGCCGAGTCGCTGGCAGCCCAGCAGGCTGGAAGCAAGGTTGCCTATGTCAACACCCAGGCGGTCCTCAAGCAGACGCCCGGATACGTCAAGGCGGAGTCCACCTTCACCAAGGAGCTCGAGACCTACCGGGTGGAGGTGCAAAAGCTTCAGGCCACGCTCGATTCGGCCGCGTCCGACTTTGATCAGCAGTCCGTGATGCTGAGTCCGACGCAGCGGGCCGCGAAGCGCAAGGACCTCCAGGCACAGCAGCAGAAGCTGGAGCAGCGCACGCAGGAGCTGCAGCAACGAGCCGCCACCCGGGAGCGGGAGTTGCTCGACCCCATCCAGAGCAAGGTCAACAGCGTCATCGAAGGGGTTCGAGCGGCGGGCAACTACGCCATAATTTTTGACGTGAGTGCGCCCAACAACGGAATTGTTACGGCCGATAAGTCGATCGACCTGACTCAACGGGTGATTCAGCAGCTCAAAGCGGGCAGCTGATCTCGTGACATCCGAGAGCCTTACCGCGCGGGCGGTCGCCGACCTGGTCGGTGGCCGCCTGCTTGGCGATGGGGGCATCCGGATTCATCAGGTGCGGCCGCTGGACCGGGCCGGGCCTGACGCGCTGTCCTTTGCGGTTTCGGTTCGGTACGCGGCGGACCTCGACAGTTCCAAAGCGGGGGCGGTGCTCGTGCCAGAAGCCCTGGCATCGGGAGCTGGGCCCGGAACCCGGATCGTGGTGCCTGACCCGTATGGGGCGCTCGTTCGGGTGCTGCACGCGCTGTATCCCAGGGAGTCTCCCGAAACCGGTATCGACCCGACCGCACGCATCGGCACCGGCGCGGCACTCGGGCCCGATGTCTCCATCGGGCCCTTCGTGGTGCTCGGCCGCAACGTGCAGATCGGGGCGCGCTGTCGCCTGGCGCAGGGTGCCTCGGTTGGCGATGGTGTGGTCATCGGGGACGACACGACGCTCGGACCGGGCGTCATATGTTACCCCGGCACCCGTATCGGGAGCCGTGTGGTGTTGAAGGGTGGCGCCGTGCTCGGTGGCGATGGGTTCGGGTATCTGTCCGATGGCAAGGGACACGCCCGGATCCCGCATGTGGGGGGCTGCATCCTGGAGGACGAAGTGGAGGTGGGCTCCAACACCTGTATCGATCGCGGCAGTATCGACGACACGGTGGTGGGTCGCGGGACCAAGGTGGACAACCTGGTGCAGGTGGGGCACAATGTCCGGATCGGCGAGCGCTGCCTCATCATGGCCGGCGTCGGGATTGCGGGCAGCACGCGGGTGGGCAACGACGTCATCCTGGCCGGCCACGTCGGCATCACCGACCATCTCGCCATCGGCGATCGTGCGCGCATCGCGGCCAAGAGTGCCATCTTCGGCGACGTCCCGGCCGGCGCCTCGTTCAGCGGCCACCCGGCGCGCCCCCATCGCCAGTTCCTGCGGGCCCAGGCGGCCATGTACCGCCTGGCCGCGATT
>JBKJZM010000239.1:0-5546 GCA_046715295.1 Gemmatimonadales bacterium
ACCTGGCCCTGCAGTACGAGGACGGCTACAACGAGAACACCTTCACCTTCGTGAACAACATCAACACCCACGAAGGCGGCACCCACCTGACCGGCTTCAAGTCCGCGCTCACCCGCACCATCAACGAGGTGGCCAAGAAGCGCGACTTCATGAAGAAGGAAGACTTTACCCTGTCAGGCGAGGACATCCGGGAGGGTCTCACCTGCGTGCTCCACGTGAAGGTGCGGGAGCCGCAGTTCGAGGGTCAGACCAAGACCAAGCTGGGCAACTCCGAGGTCGAGGGCATCGTGAAGGCGGTGGTAAACGAGCACCTCGGCAACTATCTCGACGAGCATCCGCCGGTGGCGCGGAACATCATCGAGAAGGCGGTCAGCGCCGCCCGGGCCCGCGAGGCGGCACGCAAGGCGCGCGATCTGGTCCGGAAGAAATCCGGCCTGGAGAACGCGGTGCTGCCGGGCAAGCTGGCCGACTGCTCGATCGACGACCCGGCCCATTCCGAGGTCTACCTGGTCGAGGGTGACTCGGCCGGCGGCAGTGCCAAGCAGGGCCGCGACCGCTCATTCCAGGCGATCCTGCCGCTCCGGGGCAAGATCCTGAACGTCGAGCGGGCCCGGATCGACAAGATCCTGGGCAACGAGGAGATCCGGTCGATGATCACCGCCATCGGGACCGGGGTGAAGGACGACTTCAACCTGGACGACGCGCGGTATCACAAGATCATCCTGATGACCGACGCCGACGTGGACGGTGCCCACATCCGGACCCTGCTCCTGACCTTCTTCTTCCGGCAGATGCCGCAGCTGGTGGATGCGGGCTACATCTACATCGCCCAGCCGCCGCTCTATCGGGTGGCCAAGGGGAAGGACGAGTTCTACGCCTACAGCGAGCCGGAGCGCGACGAGTACACCAAGCGGCTCATGAACGGCGAGGTGAAGGGCACGGTCAACATCCAGCGCTACAAGGGTCTGGGGGAGATGAATCCGGATCAGCTCTGGCGGACCACGATGGACCCGGCCACGCGCACAATTCTCCGGGTGACGCTGGAGGATGCGGTAGAGGCGTCGAACTTATTTGAAGAGTTGATGGGCGATGAGGTGGAGCCCCGCCGGCTGTTCATCGAGCGGAACGCCAAGTACGTGAGCAATCTGGACGTTTAGAACAGCCGCCCGTCTCGGGGCTAGTGTCATCCTGAGCGAAGCGAAGGATCGGCCGCCGGCTATCCGCGCCCTCGCAATGAATCTCGGCCCCTCTCTCCCACCCCCTTGAAGAACGTGTAGCAGAAGACGCCGTCGGACTCAGCCGTTCGGTACCGGTCTCGCACCCCCGCGTCGAAGGCCGGGGCATCGTGAAGATCCGCTCAGCATCCATCTACGATCACGGTCTCCATCGCTGCCCGCCGCCGTTGTCTACCGCAATCGTCTTGCCATCCGGCGACCACCTTGGATTGACGCCCACGGAACCCCTGTCGATGCTGGTCTCCTAGACTGGACGTCCGAAGCTCCCACAGTGTCTCCGGCGAACATGCTCGGACGCCGTGGTGTAATAGTGATGATTGGGGCGACCGTCAGGACAGCGAGACCCGTCTTACCGGCGGTTGTGGCAGTAATCGTAGCCACTCCCAACCCGACCGAGACGACCAGTCCGGTCGCGGAGACGGTGGCCACAGTCGGGTCGGAGCTGGCCCAAGCCAGCGCGTATCCGCTGAGCGGCGTGTCGGAAGAATCCCGCACGACAGCGCTGAGCTGGACGCTGAGCGCGAGAATCAACGTATCGCTGCTTGGTGTAATCAAGATCGAGGCGACAGGATTAGAACTCGGAGGATTCGGCCCCGCCCCGTCCCCGCAAGCGAGCAACGCCACCAGCACGCCGGGCAGAGCCCGCCGACTGTTCCAAACGAGCCATCCTACCTGGTCGCACGCCATGCAGGAGACTCCTTTTGCGAGCACTGCGGCCAGAATAAGAGAGGCCGAAGCTAAGGAGAAGACGTCTAGTTTGTTTGAGAGTGGATGAGAAAGACTAGCCATCGGTCGAGCCCAAGGCAACCGGGGAACCTGAGCTCGATATGCAACATCTAGCACTAGCCGCCCTAAACTGGGAGATGGAGATGGCTCTGAGGTAGCTTACGCGCCTTCGCCTTCTACTCTACGCCGCGCCGGCTTTTCTCTCCCACCCCCTTGAAAAACGTGTAGCAGAAGACGCCGTCGGCCTCAGCCGTTCGGTACAGATCTCGCACCCCCGCATCGAAGGCCCGGGGATCGGAGATGCCGGCCTCAATCGCGGATTCGCGCACGCCCTCGATCATGGCGGTGAAGGTCTTCCTGGTGAAGCCGTCGACCAGATCGGGCCTGCTCGAATCCACATACACCATGCGGGGAGAGACAGACACCGCCTCCAGGCCGGCCTCGACCATGAGGGGATAAACCTGCCGGCCGATGAGCGCGTTGCCGCCCGCCAGCCGCTGCAGCTCGACCTGACACTGGATTGCCTTCTGGGCGGCCCTGCTGTCGGGGTGGAAGTAGGTCGATCCGTGGTCACCCTCGATGACGGTCATGGTGCCACGGGGCCGGAGCAGCCGGCTGAGAATCCTCAGCGCCTCGACCGGCCGAGACAGGTGCTCCAGCACAAAGCAGACGAAGACGTGGTCAAAGGATTCGGAAGCGAAGGGCAAGGCGGAGATGTCCGCCTGCTGAAACTGCACATTGGTGAGCCCCGCCGCGTCGGCCTTCCGCCTGGCTTCCGCGACTGAGTCGGCGGAGATATCGATCGAGGTGAATCGTGCGCCCGGGCTCCGTTGCGCCAGGGTGACGGTCTGGGCTCCCACACCACACCCCGCTTCGAGGACCACGCTGCCGGTCGGGTACGAGGTGTCGGAGTGCAGAGGATCCACCAGCGTTCCCGCCTGATCCAGGAGGCGCTCGTTCTCCCGCGGGTGGTAGCCGTGCACATATGCTTCGCCCATCCTCAAAGCCTCTCCGGCGGCCGCGGCCGCGTAGCCCCGGGTCCCCAGTCATCGCCCAGGAATCCGTCGTCGGGACGCTGGCTGGCGTCGAGGTCCCGCACCTCCCGCTCCGCCGCCTCCAGCTCCTCGCGGTCGATGCCGTCGTCGTCCTCCGCCCGAGGGCCGGGGTAGCGGCGGTCGCGCCGGAGCCAGAGCACCAGGGCGATGAGCGCCGCCAGCGCCACGAGCAGGGTTTGAACCGGTCCGCTGATCATCGGCATCGAGTCGCCTTTACGCCAGCGCCGTCACGCCGTCGGCGGTGACGCGATGACTGATCAGCGGGGTGAGCTTCCCTCTCTTACCGATCACAATCGCCTCCCCTAGCGCCTCCAGGCCAATCGCCACTCCCGCCCGGTCCCGGGCGAACACCGAGGCCAGCGGCTCCCCCTTCCGCACCTGGTCGCCGGGCTTGGCCGGGATCACGAAGCCGACCGATGGGTCGATCTCGTCCTCGATGGTGCGCCGGCCGCCACCCAGCTCGAGGATGGCGCGGCCGATTCGGCGCGGCTCGACCTTTGAGACGACCCCGTCGCGCAGAGCGCGGAACACCTCCACCTCCGCGGCCTGGGGCAGCAGCGATGGATCGTCCAGCACCGCTGGATTTCCCCCCTGCGCCTCGATCACCCCGGCCAGCTTCTGGAGTGCCCGGCCGGACGTGATGCTCTCATCCAGGCGCTGCCGCGCCACGGCCGGGTTCGGGGCCGCGCCCACCAGCAGCAGCATCTCGACGCCAAGCGCAGAGGTGACCTCCATCAGATCCTCCGGGCCGTTGCCCCGGAGCCCCTCGATGGCCTCCTCGACCTCCAACGCGTTGCCACAGGCTCGCCCCAGCGGACGATCCATGGCGGTGAGCAGGGCCACGGTGGGACAGCCGCGCACCTGGCCGAGCCCGATCATCGTCCTGGCCAGCTCCAGGGCGCGCTCGGGCTCCGGCAGAAACGCCCCGCTGCCGGTCTTCACGTCGAGCACCAGTCCATTCAGCCCCTCGGCCAGCTTCTTGGACATGATGCTGGCCGCAATCAGCGGAATCGATTCCACCGTGGCCGTCACGTCGCGCAGGGCGTAGAGCCGCTTGTCGGCCGGGGCGATCTCGGGGGTCTGTCCCAGCATGGCGCAGCCTAGCCGCTCGATCTGGGCCCGGGTCTCCGCCAGCGTCAGCGAGGTCCGGAACCCGGCGATCGATTCCAGCTTGTCCAGCGTCCCGCCGGTATGGCCGAGACCCCGGCCGGACATCATGGGAACGGCGACTCCGCAGCTGGCGACCATGGGGGCAAGCAGCAGGGAGACCTTGTCGCCTACCCCGCCGGTGGAGTGCTTGTCCACCCGCGGCTGGGCGAACCCGTCGAACCGGAGCCGGTCGCCCGAGTCGAGCATGGCGTCGGTGAGCGCAGCCAGCTCCTCCGCCGCCAGCCCCCGCCAGACAACCGCCATCAGTAGGGCGGACATTTGGTAGTCCGGCACCCGGCCGGCCGTGTACTCGCGGATCAACTCGCTCCATTCCGCCGGCTGGAGCGCGTGGCCGTCCCGCTTGTGTCCGATGAGTGACGGGATAACCATTCGAAACCTTTCCCGGAGCGAACGATCAGGTGCTGAACCGATTCTGGACCATCGCACTCATTGCCGGCGCGTCGGCCGGCCCCCTCACGACGCTCGACGGCCAGGACCGGGCCGATCACGTGGCTATGGGGGTCGCCGCGGACGAGGCGCACGACCTGAAGACGGCCCTGCAACACTTTCAGGCGGCACTGGACCAGGACTCCTCCAGCTACGACGCCAACTGGCACGCCGCGCTGACCCTGCTCGACCTCGGCGAGCAGATCCCCGACTCGGCGAAGGGCACCGAGCGGGACTCGCTGTACTCGCAGGCAGAACGCTACGCCACCAGGGCCGTGGCCGCGAACCCTCAGGGTGCCGATGGCCACTTTGCGCTGGCTGCCGCCATCGGCCGGGCCTCCCTCGGCCTGGGGACGGAGGCGCGTATCCGCCGGGCCGGGGTCATCCGGAAGGAGGCCCTTCGCGCCATCGAGCTCAACCCCAAACACGACGGAGCCTACCACATCCTGGGCCGCTGGAACGCGGAGATCATGCGGCTCTCCGGCATCAGCCGCTTCTTCGCCCGGAACTTTCTGGGGGCCGGGGTCTTCAAGGAGGCATCGTGGAAAAACGCGATCGCCAACATGCAGAAGGCCGTGGCGCTGGACCCCGGACGAATCTATCACCACCTGGAGCTCGCCCGGATCTATGCCGACCGCAAACGCCAGGCTGACGCGGGAACCCAGCTGCACGCGGTGGAATCGCTGCCGGTGCGCGAGGTGATGGACTCGATGTACAAGCGACAGGGCGCGGAACTGCGCCGGCGGCTGGCGAAGCGCTGAGGGGGAAGCTAGCGGAGGGGGCGGTACGGCGGTAAGAGTCCGTTCTCTCAAGTTTTCTTCAGTTGATCCGAGACTTGACTCCGTCAACGATCGACGGAGGACGTAGTGCCAGGTTCGGTGAAAATCTCCCCGGTGAGTGTACGTGAGGCACGGCTGAAGGCTGAGTGCGCCGA
>JBKJZM010000240.1:0-6156 GCA_046715295.1 Gemmatimonadales bacterium
ACGCCGTGGCGCATGGCACCGACCACGACGTGCTCACCGATGACCATCCCGATGTCCCGGGGGAAGAACAGATTCGGCAGCGGCGGGAAGGCGAAGCCCACCTCGTTGAGTGCCCGGGAGATGGGCCCACTCTCCTCCTCGGTGCCCTCGATCAGCATGTTCACGATCTCTTCAGCCGGCAGCCCACTGAGGCGCTGAGCCAATGCATCGGATGGGACGACATCCATCGTCTTGGTGATGAGATAATCCCGCGCGTCCGGCTGCTGCAGGATCTCGCCGAGGAGGTCGCGCACCTGCAGCACCCGCGCAAACCGCTTGAGAACCGAGACGAACTGGCGGTGCTCCCGCTGCGCGATCTCCAGATCGATGATGTCGTCGTAGAGGTAGTCGGCCCGATTGCCGGGCGTCACCGCCTCGAGCTCACGCCCGGGCGTGTGCACCAGCACGGATTCCAACACCCCGATTTCTGACGTGACATGAACGGACATACAACAAAGTATTCGGGGTGATGGACTAAGGGCCAGTCGAGAATCACGCTAGGCCGCCCGATTCCTAGCTACGCTCGGAATGACACGGGTGACCCAGCCGGCTTCAGACCGATCAACGATTGGCCAACGCGTAGCTCAACGTTTCCAGCTCGAGCGCGAGGTTCACCGTCTTCACCACCACATCATCGGGAACTGCGAGCTGGACCGGCGCGAAGTTGAGGATCGCTTTGACGCGGAGGGCAACGAGCCGGTCGGTGACCACCTGGGCGACGTCGCCAGGGATCACGAGCACTGCCATGTCGAGCGGTTGACGGGCGACCTCCTTCTCCAGCGTTGCGATGTCCTGCACCGTCAGACCGTTCCACTGGCTGCCGATCTTGGAGGGATCGCTGTCGAAGATGGCCACGATGTCGAACCCGCGTTGCTTGAACCCCCGGTACTGCACCAGCGCGCTGCCGATCTTCCCTGCCCCGATCATCCCCACCCGGTACCGGCGCTTGAGCCCCAGAATCTCGCGCATCCGGTCGGCCAGCTCGGGAACGGGATACCCCAGTCCCCGCTTCCCAAAGGAGCCGAAGAAGGAGAGGTCCTTGCGAACTTGCGCCGAGGTGGTGCCGCCGCGCGAAGCCAGGGCACCGGAGCTGACCGTGCCGATGCCTTGTCCTTCGAACTCTTCCAGAAAACGGAGGTAGAGCGATAGGCGACGAACCGTAGACTCGGCGACTTTGCGCATTCACCCTGATTTATGTGAAATGTTTCACAAAGCTATCGCATGCTCCACCCCCCGTCAACGAGTGAGCGATGCAGCTGCACGAATTCAGCGGGGCTCAATACCTCCGGCCGTACCCTCTCGGGAATGCCCGCAGTCGCCAGCAGGGCGCTCACTCGCGGTGCGTCCCAGCCGGTGAATTCCCGGAGCCCCCGCAGCATCTGCTTGCGCCGGAACCCGAAGAGGCCGACCACCAAACCCCGGAAGCTCTCCCGCTCGTGGTCATCGATGAGCGGGCGGCTCAACGGCGTGAGCCGAAGCACGGCGGAATCCACCTTCGGTCGTGGCTTGAAGGCTCCCGCCGCAACGGTGAACAACCGTTCCCCGTGGGCGACGGCCTGCACCCCGATGCTCAGCGCGCCATAATCACGTGTGCCTGGCGCGGCCACAACCCGATCGGCGACCTCCTTCTGCACCAGAAAGACGATGCGGCGGGGTCGCGGCGGCAGCAGCGCCTTGTCTATCAGGGGAGAGGTGATGTTGTAGGGGATGTTCCCGGTGACCAGAAGACCAGTCTCGCCTGGCCGGGCGAGGGTGTGCCAATCCAGCTCGAGCGCGTCCGCCTCGATCAGGCTCAGCTCGGGGAATCGGGACGTCAGCAACGGGATCAGCTCGCGATCCTTCTCGATGGCGATCGCCCGTCCCGCGCGCTGGAGGAGCGGTGCCGTGAGCCCTCCCATACCGGGGCCCACCTCCAGCACGACATCGTGGGGACCTGCCTCGAGCGCATCGGCGATCCGCGCCAGCAACCTGGGATCAGTGAGAAAGTGCTGTCCCAGGCGGCGCTTCGCGTGGGGCACCCTAAATCCGAAGGACTAGCAGCGTGCGGTCGTCGGTGGGCCGGGCGCCGAAGGCCTCAGCGTCCTTCAACACCGCGTCGACGATCGCTTCGGGAGCTTGGCAGCGAAGCTTGGCGACGCAGTCCAGCAGGCGCGGCTCACCGAACGGCTCACCGTCCTCGTTCCGCGCATCCACCAGACCGTCAGTCCAGAGGACGAGGAGGTCATCGCCGAATGACCATGGCACTTCCCGCCGCTGAATGGTTGCGGCGGTAGCGAGGCCGAGCGGCGGCGAAGTGGCCTCCAGCCGTTCTGGAGGACCGATCAGCGGCACGCGGAACGCATGGGGATGTCCGGCGCTGGCATACACCAGCTGCCGGGCGGCCGGATCCAGCATGCCGTAGAACACGCTGAAGTGCATCTCGGTCCGGGCCAGCTCGGTGGACAAGCTCTCGAGCAGCGCGGTGAGGGTTTCGTCCGGAGTCGTCGAGGTCGCCGCATGGATGCCCGCCGCGGACATGACAAGCGCCATGACCAGCGCGGCCGAGAAGCCGTGAGAGGCCACGTCGCCCAGCATCACGCCCACCTTGCCACGCCCCAGCCGGCTGAAGGTGTAGAAGTCGCCGCCTACCGAGTCGGCCGGCAGGCATCGGGCGGCCACCTCGGCGTCGCCCTGGAGCACGGAGGGTGACGGCAGGAGCTTGAGCTGGAGATCGTGGGCGAGCTCGAGCTCGCGCTGCAGCCGCTGCTGCTGTGCATCCCGTTCGATCAGCCGGGCGTTCTCCACCGCCGCGCCAATCTGGTTGGCGACGGCGCTCACCAGTTTCCGGTCATCGAGGGTGAAGCGATCGCCACCGATCCGATCGGTCAGGTTCATGACTCCGACACAGCGAACCTCGGTGCCGGGGGCGGCGTAGGTTATCGGGACGCTGAGAAAGGAGTTTCCCCGGTAACCCCGCGCTCCCCCGCACTCGGAGGGCACCGAGTCCGGATCTTCGGGATCGAATGTCACCGACCGCCGATCGCGATAGACCCGGGCCGCGATCGAGCAGTCATCTTCCACCAGCACCGGCATCAACCCTTCCAGCCCGAAGCCGCGCGCGGCGACGGTTCGGAGAGTACCACTGGTCTCGTCGAACACCATGATCGACGCCCGGCGGGCGCCGACCACCGCGCTGACCTCCCGCACGATGATCTGGGCGGCCTCCTCCAGCCGGACAGTGCGGCCCAATATCTCGCTGATGGCGTAGAGCAGCTCGATTTCCTCGTAGCGGCCCGCCAGCTCCTCGGCGACGTGGGCGCGCTGCCGCTCGGACTCGAGCAATGCGGCTACCAGCGACAGCACCCGGGGGGCAGCCTGCCGCAGATCAGGTTCGTTCTCCGCCGCCACCTCGAGCCAGAGGCCCGGAGCCCCAGTGACCGGCTCGAGCCAGGCCACGCCTCCGGGTGTGGGCCCCAGGCCGGGGCGCACCGGCCGGGTGAGTGACCAGCCCGGGTCTTCGCCCGCAACAAGCCGCAGGCGTGACCCGTCCGATCGCCACAGGCGCACCCGTCCGTCAACGAGGGCCCCGAGGCCATCGAGCAGGTGGTCGAGCCGCCCTACCGGCGGCGCAGTGTCATGCAGATGGAGTTCCCTTGCTCGTTGAATTGGACGCCATCCACGAGCTTGCGGATGAGATAGAGGCCACGCCCACCGGCCTCATCGAGCTGCTCCGGTCGGAGCGGCTCGGGTACGGCACCCGGATCAAAACCCGGCCCTTCGTCGGTGACCGAGACCCGGATGGCGTCGGGGACCAGCTCGGCTCGGACGTCGACCCACTTGGTGTGATCCTCGCAATTGCCGCGCATGATGGCGTTGCTCAGCGCCTCGGACAGTACCACCCGAAGCCGGAACCGAATGGTCCTGGTGGTGTCATGGCCAGCCAGGCAATGGCGGGTGACCAGCTCGACCGCTTCCTCGATGCAGTTCACATCACTGGGCAGGCGCAGAGTAACCAACGTCGCCGAGCCTCGGGCCTCCGATGCCGAAGTCCGGCGGACGCAGAGGCGGAGCGGCGAGGTCATCGGGTCGGCGGGCTAGAAGCTCGTGAGGGCCTGCTCAGGCGTCTCGGTGATGGCGAAGAGGGTGTCGAGCTTGGTCAGCTCGAACAGAGAGCGGAGATCGTCATTGAGCCCGGACAGCCGGAGCTCGCCACCGGTTTCACGAATCCGCTTCGAGATCGAGACCAGCGCACCGAGGCCCGAGGAATCGATGTAACCGGTGCGGGAAAAATCGACCAGTAGGCGGCGCTCACCCCGCTCCAGCGCGGCCTGCACCAGGTCCTTGAGCTCGTGTCGATTGCCCACGATGAGCTGCCCCTCCACCTGCACCACAACCACCCCGGTGGGGCCCTTGGTCTGACTGAAGCCCATGCATCACTCCCTCAACTGATTCCACCATTGGATTGCAAAGCCACCATCGCTGACACCTCGACAATATCATAGGAGGTGGCGCCCCGCGACAGGTCGGCCATGGGGCACGCCAATCCCTGAAGAATGGGACCGATGGCCACCGCGCCAACCAGGCGCTGCACCAGCTTGTAGGCGATGTTGCCGGCGTCGAGGTCGGGGAACACCAGCACATTGGCCCGGCCGCCGATCGGAGAGCCCGGCGCCTTCCGCTCCCCCACCTCCGGATTGAGCGCTGCGTCGGCCTGCACCTCGCCATCCGATGCGATGTTGGGGGCAAGGTGCTGGAAGTGGGCCGCCGCCTCCTGAACCCGTGCCACCCGTGGACCCCGGGCGCTTCCCTTGGTGCTGTAGGACAGGAACGCTACCCGAGGCGAGTCGCCCACCAGCTTCGAGCGGTCACGCGCCGCCGCCAGTGCGATTTCGGCGAGCTGGCCTGGGGTCGGCTCCGGGACGACCGCGCAGTCGGTGAAGGTGAGCACGGTGTGATCGGGCAGCACCATATAAAAGGAAGAGCTCACCAGGCTCACGCCGGGCGCGGTCCCGATTGCCCAGAGCGCGGCACGCACCACATCCCCGGTTGGGCAAGCCGCGCCGGCCACGCAGCCCTCCGCCTCGCCCAACGCGACCAGCGCCGCGCCAAAGTGCAGCGGGTCTGCCGCCAGATCGAGTGCGTGCACCCCGTCTCGTACCCGGTCAGGACGGCGTTCCCGCAGAAGCTGGGCAACCCTGCCGAGGCGAGGGTCTCTGGCCGGATCGAGTCCCTTGCCGCCGAGCACGATGGGAGAGACCACCCCCTGCGAGCGAAGCTGTTCCGCCGCCGCCTGGACTCGCGGGTCCTCTCCTTCACAGAGCACGATCCTGGCACGTCCACTGGCTGCACGTTTCAGCAACCGGCCGCGAAAGCTCATGACCGGAACCGCTGCGCCAGCGCGGCGGCCACGATTGGATGCACCATCGGCCGCACATCTCCGCCGAATCTCGCGACCTCGCGCACCAGACTCGAGCTGAGATAGGTCAGATCGACCGCAGGCACGAGAAAGACGGTCTCGACCGACGGGTGCAGCTGCCGGTTCATCAGCGCCATCTGGAACTCATACTCGAAGTCGCTTACGGCGCGCAGCCCCCGCACGATGATGGTGGCCCCGACCTTCTTGGCGAATTCCGCCAACAGGCCGTCGAACGACTGGAAGGAGATTCGAGGATCGTCGCCGGTAGCGGCCCGGAGCATCTCCAGACGCTCCTCGACCGAGAAGAGCGGCTCCTTTCCGATGTTCATGGCCACCGCCACGATCAGGCGGTCGGCCAGGGACAGGCTTCGGCGGATCAGATCCTCGTGGCCCCTCGTCGGCGGATCGAAGGAGCCGGGGTAGACCGCGATTCGAGTCATGGCGCGTGGCAGAAGGTGATGGCGGTGTCGCCATAGTGGCGGGTGTCGCCGTCCAGCTCGAGGCCGCTGCTGTGCTCGACGGAAAAAATGCGCCCGAATGGGTTTCGGCGGAAGAGCGCGACCAGACTGGATGCGTGGTCCACCGTGTACGGCGGATCGGCCAGCACCACATCGAAGGCGCCGGGAGAGAGCCGCTCGGCGAAGCGCATGGCGTCTCCCCGGTGCACGGTCGTGGCCCCTTCCGCACCGAGGGCAACGATGTTCTCGTGCAGCGCCTTGAGG
>JBKJZM010000241.1:0-7088 GCA_046715295.1 Gemmatimonadales bacterium
AGGCGGTGCAGGGAGCCTCGGTGCTCGTGCTGGGCGTGGCGTACAAGCGGGATATCGAAGACATCCGGGAGAGTCCTGCCCTCGACATCATCCGGCTGCTCGAAGGGCAGGGGGCCCGGGTGAGCTATTTTGACCCCCACGTGCCCCGCTTTCGCGAGGACGGCCAGGAGTTCCGATCGGTCGAGTTGACGCCGGACGTGGTGGCCGCGGCCGACTGCGTCATCGTTGTCACCGATCATTCAGCAGTGGACTATCGGATGATCAAAAAGCACGCCAGGCTGGTGGTCGATACCCGCAACGCTCTACCGAAAGGGATTTGACATGCACGTGGCGGTGATCGGAAGCGGCTATGTCGGGCTGGTGGCTGGAGCGTGTCTGGCGGAGACGGGTAATGACGTCACCTGTGTCGACGTCGATGCCGACAAGATCGCGCGGTTGCAGCGGAACGAGGTCCCGATCTACGAGCCGGGCCTCGAGCCGATGGTGAAACGCAACCAGGAGGAGAAGCGGCTGACGTTTACCACCGACATCGGGACGGCGGTTCGGAGCGCCCGGGTCATCTTTATCGCGGTGGGCACCCCGCCCGGAGAAGACGGCTCCGCCGACCTGAAGCACGTTCTGGCGGTGGCTCGTGATGTGGGGCGCCACATGAACGAGCCCAAGATCGTGGTCACCAAGTCCACCGTGCCGGTGGGCACCGCCGAAAAGGTGCGGGCCGCGGTCAAGGCCGAAACCAACATTCCCTTTGCCGTATGCTCCAATCCCGAGTTCCTCAAGGAAGGTGCCGCGATCGAAGACTTCATGAAGCCGGATCGCGTCGTGGTCGGGGTGGATAACGACGAGGCGCGCGAGGTGATGGGGGAGCTCTACGCGCCGTTCACCCGGCAGGGCGGCAACCGGGTCCTCTTCATGGATATCGCCTCCGCCGAGGTCACGAAGTACGCAGCCAATGCCATGCTGGCCACGCGCATCTCGTTCATGAATCAGATTGCGCTGTTCTGCGAGCTCGTCGGTGCCGACGTCAACAGCGTTCGCCTGGGCATCGGATCGGATCAGCGCATCGGGCGTGCCTTCCTGTACCCCGGTCCGGGGTACGGCGGCTCCTGCTTTCCCAAGGATGTAAAGGCGTTGATCCGAACCTCGGACGAGCTCGGTCTCTCGCTCGACGTTCTCAAGGCTGTGGAAGAAGTCAACGAATGCCAGAAGCTGGTCGTGCTCCAGAAGACCCTGCGCTACCTGGGACAGGATCTTCAGGGCAAGATCATCGGCCTGTGGGGACTCGCCTTCAAGGCCGAGACCGATGACATGAGGGAGAGCCCGACGATCCCGCTCATCGAGGGACTCCTCGCGGCCGGAGCCCGGGTGCAGACCCATGATCCCAAGGCAACCGACTCGGCCCGGGCGATTTTCGGCGATCGTGTGATGTACGCCGCCGACCCCTACAGTGCGGCTCATGGGGCTGACGCGCTCATCGTCATGACGGAGTGGCTGGTGTATCGGAACCCCGACTTCGAGCGGGTCCGCAAGCTGCTCCGGCGTTCGCTGCTGATCGATGGGCGCAACCTCTACGATCCCGAGAGGATGGCCAGCCTTGGCTTCGAATACCATGGGATCGGCCGGGCGCGTCGGTGACTCGGGTCCTCGTGACAGGGGCCGCCGGCTTCATCGGCTCCCACCTGGTCGAGGCGCTTTCCGCCCAGGGAGATGAGATCATCGGGATCGACAATTTCGATCCCTTCTACCCTCGGGCAATGAAGGAGAAGAATCTGGCCGAGGTCGGGCAACCGCGCGGGTTCTCCTTTCGGGAGCAGGACATGCTCGATGTCCCCGCGCTGCGCGCCCTGCTCACGCCAGAGACCGTGATCGTGCACCTTGCCGCGAAGGCGGGGGTGCGACCCTCCCTGGCGGATCCGGTCGGGTACGCTACCGCCAACGTCACCGGCACGGCAGCCGTACTCGAAGCCGCCCGGCAGGCGGGTGTGAGCCGAATCGTTTTCGGCTCGTCCTCGTCGGTGTACGGAGACAGTACGCCGGTGCCGTTCAGGGAGGATGCCGTCGCCACCGTTCCGGTATCTCCGTACGCTGCGACCAAGCGGGCCGGGGAGATGTTTCTGGCCTCGGTCGCCCCGATCTACGGTTTCAGGGCCGCGTCCCTTCGTTTCTTCACGGTCTACGGCCCACGTCAGCGTCCGGACCTCGCCATCCATGCTTTCGCCCGGAAGATGGTCGACGGCGGCACGTTGACCTTGTTCGGGGATGGTACCCAGGCACGCGACTACACCTACTGCGACGACATCGTGGCCGGGGTTCTCGCCTCGATCGCTTGGACTGGCACGGCACCGGTTGGGGTCGAGACATTCAATCTTGGCGGGAGCCGGTCCATCCCGACTGAGGCGATGGTGGCTGAGATCGCCGGTGCCCTCGGCATCAAGCCGAGGATCGAGTGGGCCCCCATGCAACCGGGGGATGTGCAGCGGACCGCTGCCGATCTCACCAAGTCCGCAGCAATGCTGGGGTATGCGCCCAAGATTCCGTTCCCCGAAGGGATTCGCCGGTTCATCCGATGGTTTCGGGAGGCCTATGGCCGGGCAGACTGAGCTCCTGCTGGCACGCGCCCGGGAGCGATTCGTGGTTCAGGACTATTACGGTGCCGTTCACCTGCTGGAATCGGTGGTCGACTCCGGACGAGCCTTCGCCGATGTCCATCATCTTCTCGGTGTGTCACTGTCCCTCCTCGGTCAAGCCGAGCGGGCATTGGGCGAGCTCGAACGCGCCCTGGAGCTCAATCCTGACTATGTCGAAGCGCTGATCCACCAGGGGCTGGTGCTCAACGACCTCGGCCGAACCGAAGAGGCCCAGGAGGCATTCGGCCGGGCGGCCCGGCACCTCGCGAAGCCAACCGCCGGCCTTCCCGCGCCAGTGGCGGCTCAGCTGGCCAACCGGCACGCCGAGCTGGCCGAGACCTATGCCAGCGCAGGTGCGATCGACCGCGCAATTGGACAGTATCAGGAGGCGCTCGAGCTGGGTCCGGAATTCCACGATCTGCGCTACCGTATGGCGCGGCTCCTCCTCGAGGCCGGCCGCCCCCTCGACGCACGCGAAGCGTTGGAGTCGGTCATCGCCGCCCGCCCGAATTTCGTGGATGCGGAGGCCGCGCTGGGCCTGGCCCATTACCTGTCGGGCGATGCCGGTGGCGCCCGCTCGGTGTGGGAGGCTTGTCTGGCTCGCCGTCCCGAAAACGCGAGAGTCGAGGCGTATCTCGCGATGCTCTCTCGGGCGGGTCAGTGAAGCCGGAATTCCTGCGATGGCTGATCATCCTGCCCTCCGTGGCCGGATGCGGGCAGGCCGGCGATCACGAGCGTGAGGGCGACAAGTTTTACGGCGAGGGGCGTCACGCCCAAGCGCTGATCGAGTATCGCCTCGGGCTGGAGAAAGACCCCGACGCACGTCTGTGGGCCAAGGCGGGCGCCGCGGCGCTGCGGACCGGCAACCTGGAGGTTGCCGCCGATGCCTACCTCCGGCTCGCCGCCGAAGACCCGACCCGGGCGGAGGAGGCCGCGGAAGGTCTCGAGTCGGTAGCGCGCGCGGCGGAACGCGCCGGCGATGCGCCAAGACTGCAGGCCGCGGTGGTGGGAATGGGCGCCATCGCTCCCGACCGTTCCACCGGCCGCTATGCTCTGGATCTCATTCGCCGCCCCGGCGCGGAGGCAACCGATCTCGTGGCCGTGTTGCCGGGGGCCATTGCGGTGGCTCCCGACCCGGAAACGGTGGACTCTCTGCTTGTCGTCTACGGGGTCGCTCTGCGGGAGACCAGCGGCTGTGGCGAGGCGCTCCCAGCCTTTCAGGCGAGTCTCCGGCGGAGCAGGGTGGCTGCGCTTCGGTCCCGAGCCGAGGAAGGCGTTGCCGCCTGCTCATTGGCCCTGGGGCTCCGGGCGGAGGCCACCGGTATGCCGGAGGATGCCGCCCTGTGGTTTGCGGCCGCGATTGGTATCGACTCGAACACCACCGTCGGGCGCCGTGCGCTGGTAGGTTACGGCGACGCCCGCCTCCGGTTGGGAGACAGTGTCGCCGGAGTTCTGGCTTACCGCACGGTGGTTTCCGATGCAGTGCAGTCCGATTCGATCCATCAGATGGCTCTCGACCGGCTCGAAGGGCTCCGCGGCTCGGCCCCGTTCGATTCCGCCCGAATAATCCTGCGATGACGTGCCGCTGGTGTTTTTGTCTGGTCGCGCTCGCAGCGGCGTGCGGGGGCGGACGCGCGGCGGCCAACCCGACGGTGTCGCCGGCGGCCGGGGCGCGCCCGAACGAGAATGCCTCGGCGGCGACGGTAGATTCGCTCTGGAGCAATGCGGAGGCGGCGGCGCGGCTGGGGAAGTGGGGTGATGCCGAGAAGCTGATCGAGCGGGTGCTGCTGGAGTTCTCTCCGGGAGACCCTCGCATTCCACAGGCGCATTACTGGCTGGCAGAGGCGTACTTCGCCCGCGGCAGGCACCTCGAAGCGGCCCGCGAGTTTCGCAAGGCGTCGGACGAAACACCGAACCATCCCCTGGCGCCCGAGGCGCTGCTGCGGGTAGGCGACGTGTATGCCGACCTCTGGCGCCGCCCGGAGCTCGATCCGACCTATGGGCAAACCGCGTTGGCCACCTACCAGGAGCTGCTCAACCGATACCCTGGAAGCAGCGCGGCCAAACGGGCTCAACTCGGGATCGCGGAGCTGAACGAGCGTTTCGCCTACAAGTTGTACCGGGCCGCAATTTTCTATTTCCGGCTGAAGGCGTACGACTCCGCCATCCTGTACCTCAAGGATCTGGTCGCGAACTATCCCAAGTCGACCGTAGCCCCGGACGCGTTGGTGAGGCTGGTGCAGGCCTACAAGACGCTGGGATATCGCGAGGACGTCAAAGAGACCTGCGACTACATCCGGCGGTTTCATCCCAAGGCGCCCGGAGCGCGAGAGGTCTGCCCGACCGATTCAACCGGGGCCTGACCACGGCATGATCGGCCTCTTCGGAGGGTCGTTCGACCCCGTGCATCACGGCCACCTGATCGTGGGAGAGGTGGCGGGCGAGAAGCTGAGACTCGACTCGCTGCGATTCGTGCCTGCCCGGGAACAGCCGTTCAAGGTGGGGCAGCACCGGACCTCGGCCGAACATCGTGCGGCTATGCTATCGCTCGCGGTAGCGGGAATGCCGGGGCTCAGCGTCGAACAAAGCGAGCTGCAGCGGGCGGCTCCCTCCTACACGGTTGACACCCTGAGACACTTGCGGGAGCGGGAGCCCGGGTCGGAGTTCGTGCTCCTGCTCGGCGCCGACGCCGCCGCCGAGCTTCCGGCCTGGCGGGAGGCCAGCCGACTCACCGAGCTGGCCCGGATCGTGGTGTTTGCCCGTCCGGGGACCCCGGTGGCCGATTCACCCTGGATCTCCACCGTGATCGAAGTCCCCGCCATCGACATCTCGGCTACCGAAGTGCGTCGCAGAGTCCACCAAGGACAATCAATCCGATACTGGGTCCCGGATCCGGTCGCGGAGTACATCACCACACACCGGTTATATTTAGACCCAGAATGATCAAGACACTGATGACCTCGGTCTTCGGAACGCGGTTCGACCGGGAGCGAAAACGCATCCAGCCGATCGTGGACCAGATCCACATCCACGAGGAGCGGCTCAAGCAACTGGACGAGTCCGAGCTCAAGGCCCAGACGCCACGCTTTCGGGAGCGTTTGGCCGCGCGGGTCGGTGCCCTCAAGGCCGAACTGGATGAGGTTCGGGAGGCCAAGCACGGCTGCGCCGATCCGGCTGAACGGGATGAACTTGAGGGACGATTCCAGGACCTGGAAAAGCGCTATAAGAAGGAGCTCGCGGCTGTGCTGGATGAGCTGCTTCCGGAGGTCTTTGCCACGGTCCGGGAGGCATGCCGGCGCCTGCTCGACACCAGCGTCGAGGTAACCGGACGCGAGCTGGTCTGGGACATGGTGCCGTACGACGTTCAGCTCATCGGCGGTGTGGTCCTGCACCAGGGGAAGATCGCCGAAATGGCCACCGGCGAGGGCAAGACACTCGTGGCCACGCTGCCGCTCTATCTCAACGCCTTGGCCGGCCGGGGCGCCCATCTGGTCACGGTCAATAACTACCTGGCCCGCCGCGATTCGCAGTGGATGGGTCACGTGTTCCGCTACCTTGGGCTCGACGTCGCCTGCCTCGATGATACCGAGCCCTCCTCGCCCGAGCGCCGCGCCGCCTACCTCGCCGACATCACGTACGGTACCAATAACGAGTTCGGCTTCGACTACCTGCGCGACAACATGGTGTTCTCGGTCGATCAGCGGGTTCAGCGAGAGCATGCGTATGCCATCATCGACGAGGTGGATTCCATCCTCATCGACGAGGCCCGCACCCCGCTCATCATCTCCGGGCCGGTAGGCAACGAGACCGACGAGAAGTACGCCCAGTTCAGCCGCCAGGTGGCCGAGCTGGTGCGGAAACAGACCGGTGTGGTTAACACGCTGCTGGCCGAGGCCGAGAAGCTCCTGGAAGATCCCAAGACCCGGAACGACGCGGCCCTGAAACTCTACCAGGCCCGTCTGGGCATGCCCAAGAACAAACGGCTGCTCAAGATGCTGAATGAGACGGGCACCAAGCAGCTGGTGCAGCGGATGGAGCTCGACGCCATCGCCGATCGCAAGCTCCCAATGAAGCAGCAGCGGATGCGGGACCTGGAGGATACGCTCTACTTCGTGCTGGACGAAAAGGGGCATTCGGTCCACCTGACCGACCGCGGCTCGGAGGCCATGTCCCCGGACGATCCGGAATTGTTCCTGGTGCCGGACATCTCGGAAGAGATCCACGCCATCGACCGGGACCCGGAGCTCTCGCCGGCCGAACGGATCGAGCGACGCCGGCAAGTGGAATCCGACTACGCCATCAAGAGCGAAAAGCTCCACATCATTCATAAGCTCCTGCAAGCCCACGTCCTGTACGAGAAGGAAGTGGATTACCTGGTGCAGGAAGGCCAGGTGATGATCGTGGACGAGTTCACCGGGCGCGTCATGACCGGCCGGCGCTGGGCGGATGGACTGCACCAGGCGG
>JBKJZM010000242.1:0-8197 GCA_046715295.1 Gemmatimonadales bacterium
TGGAGTGGGGGTGGACGTCTTTCCCGCCGACCTCACGATCGATACCGACGTGAGCCTCCTGGCAGAGACGCTCGCGCGATCTCCCAACCTTGCCGTCCTGGTGAACAACGCCGGTTTCGGGACTCGGGACTCGCTGGCCGATGCGAGTCCAGCGCGCCAGGAAGCTATGCTTCAGCTTCATACCATGGCGCCGATGCGTCTGACCCAGGCGGCTCTTCCCGTGTTGCTCAAGAACCAGCGGGGTGCGATCGTGAACGTTTCCTCGGTGGCCTCGTTCCTGTTTTCCGCCAACAACGTGAACTACTGCGCCACCAAGGCGTACTTGAGGGTCTTCAGCGAGGGCCTGGCCGCGGAGCTCGCGGGTACCGGGGTCCGGGTCCAGGCATTGTGTCCCGGCTTCACCCACTCCGAATTCCACCAGCGGATGGGGGTGGACGTCGCCGAGATACCGGGATGGTTGTGGTTGTCGGCCACGAGCGTCGTAGACACATCGCTGGCAGCGCTCGAGCGGGGCTGGCCGGTCGTGTGCGTGCCCGGCCTTCGCTACAAGATCATCGTCTACCTGCTTCGTTTTACCCCCCGGTGGATCATCGCCCGGGTCACCGGCCGCCGCATGCGGAGCATGTGAGCCATATCCTATCGGGCCTGGTGTCTTCCGTCGTATGTTTGTGAACACCGTTTGCAAATGCAAGGTCTTGCACCAGGATGGATACCTATGTGCATCCCCTACCGACTGTTCTCGATCGCGCTCGCCGCCGCCCTCACCGGATGTGGCGGGGACCTCACGCTTCCCGATGACGGCTCTCCGGCCGCCCTGCGAGCGTGGTCGGGTGATGGGCAACAGGGAACCGTGGGCAGCAGGCTGGACGACCCGCTGGTCGTGAAGGTCACCGATGCGAGCGCTCGGCCCATCGCCGGGGTTCCAGTGGTATTTCGGTTCACCAACGAGGTCCCTGACGCACAGGTCGATGCAGAGGCGATGACGAACAGCGAAGGTTTCGCGGCCGCCGAAGTCCGGCTCGGGACCAGCAGCGGCACCCTCCAGGTCCAGGCTCGCGTCGCGACGGCCACGGCGCTCAACGCCACCTTCGTACTAACCGCGTTGGAGCGGGATAGGAGGAACAAGGGTGGCGGGGACGGTGACGAGGACGACGACTGAACACCCACCCAACACCCAGGCAACAGTTTTAGTCGGTAGCTGCCGATACTCCTCCTGACGGGGACTGAACGCCCTTGCCCGGGCGCGTCCCCCCCTGTCTAAAGCTGGTAAGTCACCAACCCTCAAGCAGATGCGAAAGGACCCAGATGAGGTACGCTGGCCTGATCCTGTTGATCGCCATGACCGCGACCGGATGCGATAAAGCGGAGCTGAACAGGGCCCTCGCCGAATCGCGGGCAGCGGAGGCGCAGAAGGACAGTCTGTTGACCGAGGTGCTCGAGACCACCCAGTTCGTGAGTGACCTGAACAGCGAGCTGGCCAAGGCAAAGAGCCTGGCCGTCGCCTCCGAGGGCGGCGACCCGGGCCTTCCGGGTGCGATCAAGGATCGGGAGGAGCGCAAGGCGACGCTGGCGCGGATTCAGCAGGTCATCGCGCGCCTGAACGAGAGCGAAGCCAAGCTGGCGGCCGCCGAGACCCGCGCCAAGAACTCGAGAATCCGAAATGCCAGGCTGCTGGCTCAGATCGCGATCTACAAGAAGACCATCGAGGACCTCAAGACCGCCGCCGAGCAGCAGCGGGCGGAGAATGAGGACCAGAGGTCGCAGATCGCGTTGCTGGCCGGGCAGGTCGACACGCTGGGCAAGGAGAGAAATACGCTCAGAGGATCCGTCGCCAGCCTGATTACCTACAAGAACACGGTCTACTATGCGGTGGGAACCAGGGATGAGCTGATCAAGAACGGGGTCGTCACCAAGGAAGGTTCCAAGTTTCTCGTGTTCGGGGGCACCCGGCTCGAGCCCGCCCGTAATCTGAATCCGTCGGCGTTCACCGCGATCGACAAGACCCAGACGCTTTCAATCGCGCTGCCGCGGATCGACAAGAAATACAAGATCGTGTCCCGGCAGAGCCCGGAGTTCCTGTCTGGAGACGTGAACCCGAAGGGCGAGGTGAAGGGTGTAGTGGAGATCGTAGCACCCGAGGAGTTCTGGACTCCGTCGAAGTACTTAATTCTGGTGCAAAACTAGGTGAGGCAGCGGGGCAGTTAGCGAGATCGAACGAGTAGACCTCCACAGTAAGAACGAACAACCCTCCGACCAGTAGGCCGGAGGGTTTTGTTTTCGTGCTGCCCCGCTGTTACCCGCCGGCCTTCCGCCTGGCCTCATTCCGCTGCTTTTCGCCGGCGTAGATAGCCACCTCGACCCGACGGTTCTGTCCCCGGCCGGGCTCGGTGTCATTGGAAGCGACCGGCTCTTCCTCACCCAACCCGCCGGTGCCAACCCGGGAGCGGCGCACGCCCTGGGAAATGAGATACTCCGCAGCCGCATCGGCCCGCTGCACGGACAGGCGCTTGTTGTACTCCGCGGTTCCCACGCTGTCTGTGTGGCCCAGGATAAGCAAATCGGAATCGGGATGCTTCTCGAGGCTGTTCGCCAGCTCCCGCAGGTTTGCTCTCGACTCCGGCTTCACCGCGTCGGAATCGAAGTCGTAGAGGAGACCGGAGGCGAAGGTCACCTGAATACCTTCTCCGACGCGCTCGACTTTGGCACCCTTTACACTTTGCTTCAACTCCGCGGCCTGGCGGTCCATTTGATCGCCAATGATGGCACCGGCCGCTCCACCCACGGCAGCACCGATGATGGCCCCCTTTGCAGTCGAGCCGGCCACCTTGCCGATGATCCCACCCGCCACCGCTCCCCCCGCCGCACCAATGACCAGCCCGCGCTGCGCATGGCGGGCACACCCTGCCGATCCGGTCCCAACAGCAGCGACAAGGAGCATGACGTACCCAACAGATAGGCCCGAATCAATCACAAGCACCTCACGGTCAAGGTTGAATGCCGCAGTATGCAGAATGGTGCAGTCTTCTGGGGCCGAGGAGCCGGGCCGCGGAGCCCAGTCGCTATCAAGTTTCTGCCCTGACCTGAAACGTGATCATATTGTTACAGAATAAGTTACGAACAAACATGTCAACATCATCTACATTTTCCTGAGGAAAAACTCCGCTGACGGCGCTAGGCGACCTGATACAATCAGGGTGGGAGGGGAGTGATCCGCAACACCGCCTCCAAAACTGGACTTCGTGAGATTGCAGCACGGATTTTCTACTACTGTGTCGGTCTCTCCTGTGGAGGTCGCTCGTGAACAAGCTCACGCTGGTCGTCGCGGTTGCTGCGCTAACAACCCTCAGCGCCTGCAAGAAGACGGGTGAAGGGCAGTACGAAGTTCAGAAGCCCGTGGTTGGTACCGAAACGGATACGGTCAACACGCCAAGCATCGAGACCGGCACCGTCAAGGACACGATCACCGTGCCCACGGTTGGCACCGAGAAGAAGGAAGTGACCTTGCCCAAGGTCGAGGTCAACAAGCCCAAGGAGTAGGTTCGCCCTCCAAGAAGTCCAGCGATATATTGCACACCCGCGGGTCAGCCACTCCCCGCGGGGTTTTACTTTTCATATCCCGGAGTTTTCATGACGCGACTCACCTCACGGCTTGCCGTGATGGCGCTCGCGGTCGCCGCTCCCCTTTCGGCGGTTGCCGCCCAGGGTTTGACGGCCATTCGTGCCGGTCGTCTGGTGGACGCGGAAAGAGGGGAAGTTCACCGGGATCAACTGGTGCTGTTGAGGGGTGAGCGCATCGAATCGGTGCAGCCTGGCTCGGCCAAAATTCCAGCCGGCGCTCGGGTGATCGACCTTACCCGCTACACCGTCGTGCCGGGCCTGATCGACTGTCACGCACACCTGATCGGCGACATTACCGGGCCTCCTCTGGCACCCTTGGAGCGCTCGGGCGCGCAGGAGGCCTTCAGCGGGGTGCGCAACGCCCGGGCGACGCTCCTGGCGGGCTTCACCACCGTGCGGGACATCGGCACCTATCGCGCATTCGTCGACGTCGCGCTCCGGGATGCCATCAACGACGGCACGGTCATTGGGCCTCGAATGGCCGTCGCCGGTGCTTACGTCACCGTCTCGACTGGAGCCGGTGAAGTGACCGGCATGGCTCCGGACATGGTTCTCCCCTCGGACTTCCGTTTCGGGGTGGCCAACTCGGTGCCCGAAGTGCGCCAGAGGGTTCGGGCCTTGCTCAACGGTGGCGCTGACTTCATCAAGATCCTGGCGACTGGGGCGGTGCTGACCCGGGGGACCAAGCCGGGGGTCTCCGAGTTCACCGAGGAGGAGCTCAAGGCCGCGGTGGACCAGGCAGCGCAGTATGGCGCCTTCGTCGCCGCCCATGCTCATGGCGCGGAGGGGATCAAGAACGCCGTCCGAGCAGGCGTTCGCTCGATCGAGCACGGCTCGCTGATGGACGACCAGGCCATAGCACTGATGAAGGAACGGGGTACTTACCTCGTCGCCGACATCTACAACGGCGATTACATCGCCAGCGTGGGCCGGGAACAGAAGTGGCCGGTCGAGTTCCTCCGCAAGAACGATGAGACGACGGAGGCCCAGCGACAGGGCTTTCGCAAGGCCGTGGCTGCCGGGGTAAAGATCGCCTACGGCACCGACAGCGGGGTCTACCCGCACGGATGGAACGGGAAACAGCTTCCCTACATGGTCCGTTATGGAATGACGCCGATGGCGGCGATCCAGTCGGCCACGATTGTGGCCGCGCGGCTCATGGGTTGGGAGGATCGGGTCGGATCTATCACGGCCGGCAAATTCGCCGACATTATTGCGGTGGAAGGCGACGCGATGGCGGACCTGGGAAGCTTCGGTAAGGTCGGATTTGTGATGAAGGGTGGGGTGGTCTATAAGGGTCCCTGAGAGGGTCGAGGGTCCAGGGTCCAGGGTCTAGAGGAGCGCGACATGGTCTTGACTGCACTTTATCGAATTGCGTTCCTGAGCGTCGCCTTAGCGCCGGCAGCCTTGGCGCAGGCGACGGTCCAGCGAAAGGTGGAGCTGGAGGATGTCTATCGCCTTCGGGAGGTCAGCGATCCGCAGCTCTCGCCCGATGGGGCGTGGGTAGCGTACTCGGTATCCCTGCCCGACACGTCGGAGGACCAGGCCAACAGCGACGTCTGGATGACGAGCTGGGACGGAGCCCGGAGCGTGCGGCTCACGTCAAGCAGGTCGAGCGAGGACACGCCGCGCTGGAGCGCCGACGGTCGCTATCTGGCGTTTCTCTCCGATCGGGATAATGCGCGTGAGGTAGATCAGGTCTGGCTGCTGGACCGCTCGGGAGGTGAGGCCGAGCGGATCACCGATCTGCCGGGCGGAGTTTCAGACTACGCCTGGTCGCCGGATAGCAAGCGACTGGCCCTTATCGTCAGCGATCCAGCCCCCGACACGACCGCCTCGGACACCGCCATCAAGACCACGCCACGGCCGATCGTCCTGAACCGGTTCCAGTTCAAGGAGGATGAGACCGGCTATCTCGACCACCGGCGCGACCATCTATACCTCTTCGATCTTTTGACCCGCAAGGTGGAGCTCCTTACCCCCGGCGATTACAATGAAACCGCGCCGGCCTGGTCGCCGGACAGCCGCTCGATCGCGTTCGTCAGCAAACGCCGTCCCGAGTTCGACCGTACCAACAACTGGGATCTCTACCTGGTGGAGGCGCGTAGCGGCGCCTCGCCGCGGCAGCTCACGACCTTCGAGGGTCCCGACCTCGATCCCCAGTGGGGTGGCCGCGCGCCGTCGTGGAGCCCCGATGGCAAGCAGTTGGCATACGTGCAGGGTGGCCCGCTCAAGCTGATCTACTACGCCGGGCAGAAGCTGGCGGTGGTGCCGGCGGCGGGTGGTCCGGCCCGCATCTTGACGCCCGCGCTCGACCGCAATGTGCTCTCGCCGGTGTGGTCGGCTGATGGCGCCTCGATCCTCTTTCTGCTCGAGGATGACCGGGTGACCAATGTCGCCAGTGTTCCGGCGGGCGGTGGTCAGGTCGCGCAGCTTACCCGGGACCGCGGGTTGGTGAGCGACCTCTCCGTTGGTCCCGGCGGAAAGGTAGCCGTGCTGGCCAGTACACCTGCCGTGCCCGCCGAAGTGTTCGCGATCGACGGTGGAACGCTCCGCCGGCTCTCGCGGCAGAACGATGACTGGCTCGCGGGTGTCCGGCTGGCTCCCGTCGAGGAGATCTCCTTCAAGAGCCGCGACGGTACCCCGATTCATGGATTCCTGATGCGCCCGCTCGATTACCGGGCAGGCGCCCGGGTCCCCGCCGTGCTCAAGATTCATGGTGGCCCGGTGTACCAGTTCTCCAATGAGTTCGATCTGGAGTGGCAGCTCCTCGCCGCCGAGGGATTCGCGGTCGTCGCGGCCAACCCGCGGGGAAGCTCGGGGCGGGGCGAGAAGTTCTCCACCGCAATCTGGGCCGACTGGGGTAACAAGGATGGGCAGGACGTGCTGGCGGCGGTGGACTACGCGGTTGCCGCGGGGGTTGCCGATCCCGGGCGGCTCGGTGTGGGCGGGTGGAGCTACGGGGGCATTCTCACCAACCAGGTCATCGCTCGCGACCGGCGGTTTAAGGCGGCCATCAGCGGGGCGGGGCAGTCGAATGCGCTGGCCGGTTACGGTACCGACCAGTACGTTCGGGAGTACGAGGCGGAGCTGGGCTCACCGTGGACGAATCCCGAAGTCTATACCAGGGTCTCGTTCCCCTTCTTCCACGCCGACCGGATCTCCACGCCGACGCTGTTCCTCTGCGGCGACCAGGACTTCAACGTTCCGCTGCTCAACTCCGAGCAGATGTACCAGGCGCTTCGAAGCCTGGGACGCGAAACCGAGCTGGTGATCTATCCTGGGGAGTTTCACGAGATCCGGAAACCGAGCTACCGGCGGGACCGTCTCCAGCGGTACCTGGACTGGTACCGCCGCTATCTGACCAGGTCAGGAGCTCAGGCCGCGACGCACTGAGGGTCGGGGAGGTTTCCATGCTCACGATTCGCATCATTCTCCCCTTGGCCTTCCTGGCGTCCTCGGCCCCGGGTTGCGACTCCTACTCTGCGAAAAATCCAGCTCCTGTCAGATCCCAAATCTCGGTCGAAGTCGAGAGCCACAACTGGAGCGACATTACGGTCTACCTGATGGCGGGCGGGCTGCCTGAGCGATTGGGGATGGTTACCTCGCTCCGCACCGTCAGCCTTGCCTTCCCCTCACAGCGGCTGAACACCGGAGGCGGAGTCCAGCTCCGAGCCCTGCCGGTGGCAGGGTCGTCGTTCACCACCGAGACGATCCTGGTGCTACCGGGCCAGACGATCACCTGGACGCTGGAGAACGATCTGGATCACTCCAGCGTCACCGTTTACTGATCGGGCCTATGGATTGCGATCGAGACACCCCCCCACGGCATTCGGGTTGTTCAGCTCTTCGATAGGAATCGGAAGGTTCACGTCCGATCCGTAGCTCCCGCCTTTGTGGTATGCCCCAGTGGGGAAAACCGTGTCCTCGGCCCTGCCATATCCTCCAGCGGTGATCGGTCGGATGAGGCGACGCATGTCGCCCAGCCGGTGCCCCGTCGCGTAGAGCCAGAACGCTCGTTCGGCGAAGAGCAGATCCTCTCCGTCCGCCTGGGTACCGGGCGCGGCCAGAGGATCCAATGGCGGGTCCAGGTCCGGGAATGCCGCCCGCAGGTCATTGAGCGTCGTCGTCATCCCGCCGAGATCACTCGCTTGAAGCTGCGCCTCGGCCTCGATAAGGCGAGCCTCGACGCCGTCCGCGACCGCGACGTCCGCGGCGGCGTCGGGATACTTGAACAGGTTGACCTGGGTGGTGATGAGGTCCAGCCCGGTATCGGCTACCCCATCGCCGTCGTCGTCCAGGGTATCCGCGGGCACCCGGGCGTCGCCAGCGGAAAAGAAGGGCAGTCCGACGCCGCCCTCCACATCCGCCACCGACCATAACCCCTGGTTGGTGTAGGACCAGATGGCGTTCTGCAGCCGAAGCGGAGACTCGGCGTGCTCCGTGGCGTACACGAACTCGGTGGGCACAGCCGCCACGGCGGCGGCCGCCTCGGCAAACCGGCCCAGATTGACCAGGGCGCGGGCTCGCCCGACGGAGGCAAGGTTGGTAATAGTCCCATCGTCATTCACCAGCCCCG
>JBKJZM010000243.1:0-3983 GCA_046715295.1 Gemmatimonadales bacterium
GAACCGCCGCGATGCGGCAGCGGTTCGGCGCAAGATATGGTTTGTCTCTGTTCTTCGGGTCCAGCCTTCCACACCACGCTATTCAACCTTCTGATAGATATTATCGACGTGCGACACCCCTTGGAACACCCAATCGAACCGATCATTGATTTTCTTCCGTGCGACCGAATCCGGGTACACTTTCCTGGTGGCGGCGTTAAATCCCAGAGTCGTGTCCGCGATAGCGGCCCACGATTTCCACGTCGTCATATTGACTGCATTGTACTCCCCTCCCCACGCGTGGATCAGCCACATGTCGTCCAGTACTCCGCCAAGGCGTTTGGCTTCCGCCAACACCGGCCGGGTCTCCTTGAGTAGCTTCCGCAGGCTATCAACCCGGTCGAAGGGGATCCGGTGCGCGGTCGTGGTTACGTAGCTTTGAGCTACTCCAATCGAGGGCGTGAGAAGGGACAGCAAGAGTGCGGGAAGTATCAGGTGGCGCGACATAGAACCTCTGGTTGAAGAGTGAAAGGGAGTCTCCGATGAAGCCACACTTTTTAGGCGCGGCCCCGGGGCACGTGATGCCGCGCGGCCATTACTTCATGGACCTTGAGGTGTTTCGGAACAGGGTACGACGGCTGCCGCAGTGCCCAAGGGGTGTGAATGTGGATCGGGTTCGAGGAACCAGCGATGAGAGTACAGGTGAGAACCTGACTGCGCCAGTAGCAAGTAGCAGGGGCGGGACTCGAACCCGCGACCCCGGCATTATGAGTGCCGTGCTCTAACCAGCTGAGCTACCCTGCCGGACTCCAAAACTGCGTGAACAGTAAACAGTAAACGGTAAACGGGAACATCCTCGGTGGCCTAATCGGCCGACCCTGAAAAATAGTCCAGTTCACTGTTTACCGTTCACGCTTTTTCGTCCTTCACTGCGCACGCTGTCCCCCGACGGCACCAGCCGATACAGAAACTCGCCCTTCTTGATCATCCCAAACCGCTCCCGCGCCACCCGTTCCTGCATCCGGGGATCGAGCTCGATGGCCACCGCCGCCTTGGTCAGCGAGTCCACCAGCCGCTCCAGCCGAAGGACCTCGGCCTGCTCCTTCGCTTCTTCCCGCCGAAGCTGCAGCAGATCCAGCGTGCCATATTCCCCTCCCTGCAGCGCAAAGTACAGTGCACTAGCCAGGCCGATGATCGCGGCCCAGCGGCCGACGCTCACAGCGGGTAGAGGTCCCGGCCCGGATAGTGAGCCAGATCGCCCAGCTCCTCGGCGATCCGGAGCAGCTGATTGTACTTGGCGGTGCGATCGGTCCGGCTCGCGCTGCCGGTCTTGATCTGCCCCGCCCCGGTGGCCACGGCGAGATCGGCGATGAACGTGTCCTCTGTTTCGCCCGACCGGTGTGAGATCACCACCCCGTACGCGCTCCCCTTGGCCAGCTCGATGCACTGCAGGGTTTCGGTCAGGGTGCCGATCTGGTTGACCTTTACCAGGACGGCGTTGGCCACGTTCTCCTCGATCCCGCGGCCGAGCCGGTCCACGTTGGTGACGAAGAGATCGTCCCCCACCAGCTGGACCCGCTCGTGCAACCGCTCGGTGAGCAGCGCCCAGCCCTTCCAGTCGTTCTCCGCCAGGCCATCCTCGATCGACACGATCGGGTAGCGATCCACCCAGCCGGCGTACAGATCCACCATTTGCTCGGCCGACTTCCGGCTGCCATCGCCTTTCTTGAACACGTACTCCCCATCCTGATACAGCTCCGACGCCGCCACATCGAGGGCGATGGCCACGTCGGCGCCGGGCTCGTAGCCCGCCGCCTTGATCGCCTGCATTACCACATCGAGCGCCGCCTCATTGGACGGCAGCATGGGGGCGAAACCGCCTTCGTCTCCCACGGCGGTAGACAGTCCCATCTTGCTCAAGACCTTCTTGAGGGCGTGGAACACCTCGACCCCCATGCGCAGGCCTTCGGGAAAGGTTTCCGCCCCGATGGGGACGATCATGAATTCCTGGGCATCCACGTTGTTCGACGCGTGGGCGCCGCCATTCAGGATGTTCATCATGGGCACCGGGAGCACTCGCGCCATCGGGCCACCGAGGTAGCGGTACAACGGCAGTCCACAATCCTGGGCGGCCGCCCGGGCCACGGCGAGCGACACACTGAGTATGGCGTTGGCGCCGAGCTTGCTCTTGTTCGGGGTTCCGTCGGCGTCCATCATCTCGGCGTCAACCTCGATCTGGTCGGCCGCCGCCCTGCCCTCCAGTCTGGGGCCCAGCACCTCGTTCACGTTTCGCACCGCTTCAGTCACGCCCTTCCCGGCATACCGCTTCGAATCGCCGTCGCGCAACTCCACGGCCTCGTGCTCCCCGGTTGATGCGCCGCTGGGGACGGCCGCCCGTCCCTGTGCGCCACTCGACAGGACCACCTCGGTCTCGACTGTCGGATTGCCCCGGCTATCCAGGATCTCGCGAGCGTGAACTTCGATAATGGTGGACATTTTGATCCGGAACGAGAGAACGAAGGAACGAGGGACGAACGGCCCCGAACCTAGCGGGCCTGCCCGGACCCCGTCAACCGAAGTGATTGAATCCGCGCAGGTCGAGTGCGCGGCCGGCCAGCCGGAAGACAACCCCGCTTCCCTCCGCCGCCGAGCCAATGCGAGTGAGCGGGATGCCACACTCCCGGACAAACAGGTCCACGGCGTCGAACCGGGCCGGCAGCGCCACCAAAAGTTCGTAGTCCTCGCCGCCTTCGGCGGCAAAGCGCTCGGGAGGCACACCCAACCGACCGGCCTCCTCGGTGATCTCGTGGGCAAGCGGTATCGTGTCCAGATCGATCTCCAGCGCGACTCCCGACGCAGCGGCGAGATGCCACGTGTCTCCGGCGAGTCCATCACTCAGATCGATCATCGCGCGTGCCCCGTGCCGGGCCAGCCAGCGACCGGCCGCGATCCTGGGCTCGGGATGCGCGAAGCGCGACCTTGCTCCTGACGTCGGCACCGCACCCCGACGCCACGCCTCGAGCGCGGCCCGAGCGCCGCCGAGGCTCCCCGTGACCCAGAGCCGATCTCCCGGCTCTGCTCCGCCGCGGGTTACGGGTGCCCGGGTACGACCTACCACCGTAACCGCAACGCTCCAGGCCGGGCCGGACGCGAGGTCGCCGCCCAAAACCATTGAGCGCACCGACTGCGCCGCCGCACCCACACCGGCCATCACCTGGAGCAGCTCTGCCTCCGCGGCCGTGGCCGGCATGGTGACCGCGCAGAGAAGACCGATGGGCTCCGCGCCTTCGGCCGCCAGATCCGAGAGCGCGGCCGCCGTCGCGCGCCAGCCGACCTCCTCAGGTCCGATCCAGTCTCGGCGAAAGTGCACGCCTTCCACACTGACATCGGTGCTGAACGCGATGAACTCCTCGCCCTCGCGTACCAAACCGCAGTCATCGCCCAGGCCGGCGCCCTGGTCGCCCAGCACCTGGGCAATTTTCCGGATGCGATCGAACTCGGGTCCGGGACCGAGCGCCAGCCTCTGCCCCGGCCGCCCCCGCATCATGGCCGGATCACGCTCAGCCGGAAGCGCACGAGGCCACGGTCGGTGGCCACCCAGAGGTGCTCGTTGTCCACCGCGAGATCGTTGACGGCGCCGGGCAGATCAGCGTCGCGCAGGGGACGGAGCGGCGGCATGCTGAGCCGGGCGAATCCGAGCGCTCGATCGCCCGCGACCCAAAATCCCTGACCGTCGGGCACGAAGCGACGAAGGCGGCCGAGCAAGGCGGAGAGGTTCGGGCCCAGCGTCCACCGGCGACTCTTGGGATCGCGCCACAGGAGACCGTCGCGGGTGAGCGCCACCAGCGTATCGCCCAGAGTGGCGAGGTCCACGACCGCAGCCTGGAAGCTGGGTGCGGCCAGACCCTCCGGCCGGACCAATCCTCCCAGCCCCGGGAGCGACAGGAGCACGCCGGAAGGAGTTCCCACCCAGACCGAGTCGCCCGCCGGGAAGACCGCGTACG
>JBKJZM010000244.1:0-5068 GCA_046715295.1 Gemmatimonadales bacterium
GCTCCTGGCGGTCCAGGGGGTCAGCGCAGGCACGCGGCTGACCCGGCTGGCGGCACTGACGACCGATTCGCTCGATGCCCTGAGAGCCTACTTGATAGGAGAGCGCGAGCTTCGGGCCGGCCGTTACTTCGATGCGATGGAGAACTTCCAGGCGGCGGTGGACGCCGACGATTCGTTTGCCCTGGCGCATTACCGGCTTGCCGCCGCGGCCGCGGGGTGCGCGCTGCCCGACTTGGCGCGCAGCCAGTCGGACAGGGGCCTCGAGCACCGCTTGCGTCTCTCATTCCATGATCAGCTCGTGTTCAGCGCACAGCGCGCCTGGCTGCACGGCTCTGTGGCGGAGGCTGAGTCCCTCTACAACACGATCACGGGAACCTACCCTGACGACGTCGAGGCATGGTTCCACCTCGGTGATCTGCTCTTTCACTCCAATCCGCTGCGTGGGCGTTCGGCGGCCGAGGCACGTGAGCCGTTCGAGCGAGTCTTGAAGTTAGAGCCCGACCACGTCGGAGCGATGGTCCACCTGGTCAGGACGTCGGCTATCGAAGACCGTAAGGGAGAAATGCTCGATCTGATCGAGCGCATGCTGCGGGTTAGCCCGGGCGGCGATCAGGCCCTTGCTATGCGGGCGCTGCGGGCATTCGCCACCCGAGAGCGGCCAGCAATCGAACAAGTGACACTGGAGCTCCAGCAGGCCCACGCCATCACGGTTGCCATTGCCTTCTCGGACGTGGCGCTCTACTCCGGAGATCTGGATGGCGCAGAGCACCTCGCTCGAAGCTTCATCCAGGTCGCCCGCTCGCCCGAGCTCCGCTCGCTATGTCACACTCTGGTGGCGCACCTCGCCCTTGCCGGTGGCCGCGTTGCCAGCGTACGCGAAGAGCTCCAGCACGCGGAGTCGCTCGACCCGACCTGGGGACTGGAGATGAGAGGGCTCTTTGCGACCTTGCCTTTCGTGACCGTGACCGACTCGGAACTGCGCGAGGTGCGCGATGCACTGGCCCGCTGGAACCCGGCCGAGACGCCGCCGAGCATGTTCCTGATCTTCGCGATGCACAATGACCTGCATCCAGCCATTCAGGCCTACCTGCTCGGCCTGGTAAGCCTCCGGCTGGGAGATGTCGCAGCCGCCGCGGAGCAGGCCGTTGTGTTGTCTGCACTGGAGGATTCCTCGGGTGGGCTGGTGCCGAGCCTCGGCGTAGAGCTCCGGGCTGCGATGGCGCGGGCCGAGGGACGGGCCGGCGAAGCCCTGACGATGCTGGAACGCTCCCGGCCGCAGTTCTGGTTTCAACTCACCGTGGCCTCGCCCTTCTTCTCCCTCGCCTCGCAGCGGTATCTGCGGGCCGAGCTGCTGCGTGAGGCCGGCCGGCCGGAAGAGGCTGCCGGCTGGTACTCGGCAATCGCAGAGCGCTCTCCCTACGAGCTGATCTATGCGGAGCCCGCGCGGCGGCGATTGGCGGAAATGGCGCTAGCCGGGCAGGTCAGCCGTTGATGGTTTTCATCCCTGCCTCATGGTACCGGTCGCCGGCGGCGACTCCCCTAGGTGCTACCTCCTCGATCTGGTCGAGGTCAGTCGTCGTCAGCTCGATTTCGAGGGAACAAGAGGTTTTCCTCGAGGTAGCGTCGCCGCTTGGTGCCCGGAATGGGCACAATGTCGTCTTCCTGGGCCAGGAGCCAGGCAAGCGCAAGCTGGGCAGGGCTACAATTCTTCCGCCCGGAGATCTCTCCCACCCGCTCTAGTGTACTGTCGCCAAAATATTGTGCCATACGCGAGCCTCCGGCCTCATGGGGCCGCGCGATGCGGACGAGGGAGCCGGCAGCGGCACTGGGATGAGCCCCCGACGGCTGAGCGCAAGGGGTGCGGCGGGGGGAAGTCGGCGCTCGAAGCCGGAGGGGCTCGCCCAGAACGCTGCCGCCCCGCCCCGCGCAGCCGCCACGAATACCGGCCCTCCGGCAGGCTCCGCGACAACCGCGCCACCCTGCCCCTGGGAGCCTGCCGTCGAACCCATTCCGTGGCGCCCGCTCCACCCCCCTCGGACAGCAGTGCGCCAGGTCCTCGCAAGGTCAATTGGCGAAGGAGAGTTTGGCGACACTCCACCCGGCGCTGGTAGTACAAATCGATATGGTCCACTCCGAGACGCTGAGTGACCCGTCGCAGGACTTCCGCACGTAATCCGGCCGGCCGTTCACGCCGAGGAAGCTGCCGTCTTCGCCCGTACATATCGGCGGTATCGAGGAAGTCGATGCCAAGATCGAGAGCCCGCTGGATTGTGGCGATCGACTCCTCGTCATCCCGTCCGGCATAAAATTCCGACATCCCCATGCAACCGAGGCCAAGCGCCGATACCGTCAGTCCCTGGCGGCCGAGAGTACAGTGTTCCATTGGCGATCTCCGTATATTCAGCTCTAGTCTAGGGTCTAGGGCTTAGAGTCAAGATTAAAGAGTCGCAATGTATGCGATCCGCGAGTTTGAGCGTAGACTCTAGACGCTCGACCCTAGAGTTTTCCAAACGAGGCAACCGCATGGAAACCGATCGGCAGCTGAACCGGATTTGCGGGTTCTGCGGCACGAACCCGGGGTCTCGACCCGTATACGGGGCGGCAGCCCGGCAGCTGGGGCAGGTATTGGCAGAACAGGGCGTCGAGCTGGTGTACGGCGGCGCGAGCGTCGGAATCATGGGGCAGTTGGCGGACTCGGTCCAGGAGCACGGCGGTCACGTCACCGGGATCATTCCCCAACAGCTGGTCGAGAAAGAGGCGGCCCATACCGGGATTCGCAACCTCATCGTCGTGGCGTCGATGCACCAGCGCACGTCGCAAATGGCCGACATGTCGGACGGATTTATTGCCTTGCCGGGCGGCATCGGGACGCTGGAAGGCTTCTTCGAGATCCTCACCTGGGGTCAGCTCGGCATTCATGCCAAGCCGTCGGGGATTCTCAACGTCGAGGGGTACTTCGACGGACTTACGGGATTTCTCGACCACGCGGTACGGGAGGGCTTTCTGACCCAGGAACATCGCGATGCAATCGTGGTCGAAAAGGATGCCGCGAAACTGCTGAAGCGGATGCGGGCCTACACCCCTCCCGAGGGGGAGAAGTTCATGGGCCGGACCCATCGTTGAAGCGGAAGCCTACCGCTGACGAACCGGCTTGAGCGGGGGGGCCGGATCCTTGGTTGCGAAGTCTGAGGGAGGCGGTCGGCGCCCGAACTCCTTGACATATTCCCGGGTGAACTCCGCACCCAGCAAGATGATCTGTGCCGAGTAGTAGACCCAGACCAGGAGAACGATGACCGAGCCTGCCGCCCCGTAGGATGACGCCAGGGCGCTGGTACCCAGGTAGAGCCCGATCAACAATTTCCCCACGGTAAAGAGTCCAGCCGTCACAAGTCCACCGACCCACACGTCCCCCCAGGCCAGCTCCACGTCGGGCAGCAGCTTGTACACCATCGCGAACAGAATGCTGATCACGCCGAGGGAGACGATCACGTTTACCGCTTCCCAGAGAACCGCTCCGCCCGGAAATGTCTCTCCCATGTAGGTATGCAGGGCCGCGAGTCCTGCACTCACCAGCAGCGAGGTCAGCATCAGGAAGCCAACGCCGACCACCAGGCCGAACGAGATCAGGCGGTCGATGACCAGCGCTCGAAGGAAGTTCCCGCTCACCTTGGGTTTGACCCGCCAGATGGCATTCAGCGCGGTCTGTAGCTCCAGGAACGCGCCGGTCGCCCCCAGGAAGAAGGTGATGACCCCGATGATGGTTGCGGGAACGCTGGACGACGGCTTGGCGGCGCCCTCCAGCATCGCCTGCACGGCTACGGCCCCACCATGCCCGACCAGGCCGTCGATCTGTCCGACGATCTCGCCCCTTACCGCCTCGGCGCCGAAGGCCAGTCCCGCGATGGAAATCGTCACCACGAGGATCGGGGCCAGGGAAAAGAGCGTGTAATAGGACAGCGCGGCGCCCAGGTGAGGGACGTTATCGTTCCACCACCCGGCTACCGCACGCTTGAGTACGACCCACAATCCACTGAGCGTCATGGCGAGAGGATACCGGGGAAGAAGGCTATGGGCTATGGGCTAAGGGCTATGGGCTATGGGCTATGGGCCTGGGGAGCGGCGATCCATGTGACAGTCCTCACCTCCGAAACGCTCGATAAAACCCGACATTGGATGACACACTTCCTGGAGATCGCATGGCTCGCAAGCAGAGGAATCTGGCCAAGACGGTCGCGGTCCTGGCGGCGACCGCGTTGGTTGAAAAGGCAATTCAGAAAGCTGCAGAAGATCCTCGGGTGCGCCGCAAGGCAAAGGCCATCGGCAAGGCTCTGAAGAAGCGGGCCAAGGCCGCCGGGAAGAAGATCGCCAGGGTGATCAAGAAGCGGGCGCCTAAGGTTGCCCGCGCCGTTAAGGCCAAACGTACGAGGGCGGGCCGCGCCTGAGAGGTGCCTCAGCCGCCACCCAGCGACGCCGGGTCTACCGGAGCGAACAGATACGGGGTTTGCTCGAGCGACATGTAGAGGCTATCCGGAGCGAGCGGAATCAGGGCATCGAAGTAGTAATTGAGCACCTGGGGGATCACGTTCACCAGCGTAACGGAGTCGGCAAAGGCCCGGTCGCCTCCCCCAGGCAGATAAAAGGCGCCGAAAGCGCCGAACCGCTCCCTGGCCTGCGCCGGCAAGACGGCTTCGGCGCTTGTGGCGTTGGTGTACCCGAGTGAGCTCGTTCCGTGGTCGCCGACGAGCAGAATGATGGGCGCAGGCGATGAGCGCTGCAGAAGCTGGGTGAGCGTGGCAAGCAAAAGTCGGTTGAGGCACTGTACCTGTTCCAGATAATCTGCCTGCCTGCCGCGCCCCCAGCTACGACTGGGCCGGGTCCGATACTGCCTGCAGCCTGCGTCGAACACATACGGATAGTGGGGGTTGAGAATGTGGGCCAGCGCGAAGGTCGGACCTCTCGCCGCAGGCAGTTGCCCGAGAGCCATCAGGGTGCGCTGTACATGGTCGGCGTCGTTGGGATCTCCGCTCCGGAGCAGGGCCAGAGGGGTGCTGCCTACAAACGCTCGCCG
>JBKJZM010000245.1:0-4744 GCA_046715295.1 Gemmatimonadales bacterium
GCCACGGCGAGGCGCTGGCGTTCACCGCCGGAGAATAGATCGCCGCCACGCCGAACCTTGGTCTCGTAACCCTCAGGGAGCGCTTGGATGAAGTGGTGGGCCCGTGCCGCGGCTGCTGCCGACTGCACCGACTGATCGCTCACCCGGGAGAGGCCGAACGCAATATTCTCCCGCACCGAGAGTCCGGCGAGGACACTGTCCTGAAATACCACACTCATCTGGCGCCGGAGCGATTCCACGGTGTACTCACGCAGGTCGCGGCCATCCAGGAGTACTCGCCCAATTGCCGGGTCGGCGAGCCGGAGGGCCAGCCGTAGCAGCGTGGATTTGCCGGCCCCGTTGGATCCCACGATCGCGATCCGCTTGCCCGCGGGGAGGAGGCAGGACACCTCGTGCAGGCTCCACTTCCGCCCGCCACGCGCAAGGGTCGGGGCCTTGGCCGAGACCGCCTCGAACGTCAGCTCGCCCCGTGGAAGCCCAGAGAGCGCAACGGGGCCGTCCGCAAGTTCGGCCTCCCGGTCCGCGAGCTTCGCCAACCGTTCCCCGCACGCGTAGGTGCGTCCGAGACGAGCCGTCTGACGGGCGAAGCCGCTGAATGTTGAGCGCAGGGCCGCGGCGTAGGACACGAATAGCCACAGATCACCGGCGACCAGATCCCCAGCGCCAACAGCCTTGATCCCGAGCACGACCGCAAGCCCCACCGTCACCGCGAGGATTGCTTCTACCCAGAAGGTGAGACCGGCGGCCAGGCGCCGAAGCTTCTGTTCCTGCCGGAGACTCTTGACATTGCGGTCTCCGAACCGGGTCAGGAGTGCGCTTCCGGTAAGCCCGAAAGTTTGGAGCTCACGAATGCTTCGGAGCTCCTCGGCGACCAGGGCGGCGAGGCTTCCCTCCTTACGGCGCTGCTTCTTCGCGGCCGTGGCGATGCGTCGCCCCCGCCGCTGCATCGCCAGCAGAGCCAGGAGACCTCCGATACCGAGCGCGAATCCCATTGCCCTGTTGTGCCACCACAGCACGCCAAGGGTACCCAGGAACAGCGCGACGGGTTGAACGATCTGGATCAGGACGCCGTTCAGGCCACGGCGCAGGCGTGAGGTATCGTAGACCACACGGGTGAGCAGCTCACCTACATCCTGCTTCTCGTGAAAGGAAAGCGGCTGTCGGAGAATGTGGCCGAAGAGGCTCGTCCGGAATCGCGAGGCTATCCGGTTTCCGGCACCATTCAGCATCATCACCTGTCCAAACTCGGCTCCTGCCGAGGCTAGGGCCAGGGCAACGAAGGCAGCGCTGAGGGCCAGGAAACCACTGCCAGGCGAGCGAGCGACCCAGGCTACGACCCCGGACGGGTCTCGAGCGCCGGCGAGGGAATCCAGGATCCACTTGAGTGGCCAGGGAAGGAGCAGCTGCAGGGCGACCACGCAGACACCAAGCAGTGCGCCCATTGCGAGCATGGGTCCCTCACCGGTTGCGTGCGGGACCAGCATCCTTGCGATCCGTCGGAGACTAGTCAGACCGCGGCCGCGAGCCATTTGCCCTTTCGCTCACCAAGCCCAAGCGCTCTTGGGTCCACCTGAGTGCCGCCTCGGTCGCGCGACCCGGATTGTAGAACAGGTCCCGTGCCATCGACCGCCGGATAGCCGCACTGTGGCGCCGGTGTGCCAGGCACCAGGCCACGGCCTCCACGGCCTCATCCGGCCACCTGGTGGTCACCCCACCCTTTCGCCCCCAGGTGTCGAGATCGAGCGCGACTCCCTTCTTTTCCATGCTGACGAGCAGCTCCGGCACGTCCAAGAAGACCATCGGCCGGTTCAGCAAAGCGTACTCGTTGGAGACTGACGACGCATCGCTGATGAGGAGATCGGCAACGAACAAGTAGGGGACGACGTCGTAGTCGGTCACCAGCTTGGTGTGGCGGTCCAACAGTGGTTTGAGCCGGCGGGGCCAGTCCGTGGTGCGATCTCGGGGGTGATCGTGAAGCTTGATGAGAATGTCGTACTTGCCGGTGGCCTTGAGCCGCTCGAGCATGGCTTCCCCGGTATGCTCGAGTGAGTTGTCTTTTTGTCCGGTCGGGGCATAGAGAACCACCGGCCGACGCCCGGACAAGCCAAGCCGTGTGAGGATAGTCTTACGGTCGAGGGTACCATCTACCAGCCGGTCGAGTTTCGGAAACCCGATGTTGACCAGGCGCGCGTCGGTGTCTCGCAAGAGCTGTTGTTCGGTAAATAGGCGGCGCATGTAAGGGCCAACTAGAAGCAGGCGGTCGTACACCAGGACATCCCGGCGTACCGCCATGTTGCGGAAGGACACCCCGTGGAAGAGCTGGATCCGTTCCTTTTCTTCCTTGGGGAAGTACCCGGAGACGTGGGCGCAGAACACCAGGTCGAACGATTGGGTCTTTATCTGGTCCAGCGTCAGGATGCGATTCGCCGGGATGCGGAAAGGAGCATAGAGCTCGGCCGCGTTCATGGCGCGGGCGCCGGTCAGCGGATCGGCGTCGCGCCCGCCGGAGAGGAACACCTCTACCCCTTTCAGCCGCCGGAGGCGCTGATACAACGACTGGAAGCACACGAAATGGACCGGCGCATAGCCCGAGAAGAGGATGCGCCGGAGCCTGTTGTTGGAGTGCTTCATGGCGGTCACAGCTCGTACGACAGTCCCAGACGACCGAGGGACCGGTTGTAGTCGTCAATCTCTCCCGTGGGATCCCCGGCACGATTCAGCTTCTGAGCCGCGTGGACCCCTCCAAGACGGAGGCGAAGGTCTTTGGTCAGCCGGATACGCAGGTCCGCCGACATCTGATTACGGGTGTCACGCCGGCCACGGTTCACCACGTCGAGCGACCCATCCGAGGTGTAACTCCTCCAACGGTGCTCGTAGCCCAACGTAAGATCGACGGGCTTGCTGAAGCCGAACTGGAGGGAGGCGCCGAGGCTCTGCTCGCTCCTCGAGCGATCCACCATGGTCAGGGCCCGCGCACTCAGGTCGGTGGTAGTGCCGTTCCCATTCAGGTCCTGGCCGAAATCCGGCTCGTCCAGGAGCACCACCTGATTGCTGCGGTCCGCAGCGAGCGAGGCATAGTCGTAGCCCACATCGACCGAGACCCGGTGGCCGAGATCCACCTGTAGCTTGGCACCGGCGGTGGGGCCGTGCAGGTCACGACCGGAGAGCACCGCATCATACGTCCGGTTGTAGTAGCCGCCCCCCAACTGGAGCGATGCGCCGAACGGTTGCTTCTTGCTCGACTTCGCAAGCCGCAAACGGTAATCGGCGCCGAACTCTCCTTCCCTGTACTCCCCGCTCACGTATACCCGCTCCGCATCGGCAATGGAGCCATTGGCGTCGAGGTCCACGGCATCGGCCATGTAGTTCCGCGCGAAGTAGTTCGGGGTGAGTCGGCCCTGAAGCCGCAGCCGGCTGCCGGCAGTCAGCTCCTGCTGCAACGCGAGCCCCAGACTCACATTGCTGCGTGCCGTGTTCCGGGTGTAGAGCTCGTAGGCGACTTCCGGCGTGACGGTCGTGGATCTTCCAAACAGTCCCGGCCCTTTGAGGGAGAGCCCGGCCGACATCGTGGTCAGCACATCCTTCGCGCTCTGCATGTCCGCATAGCGGCCGCTGATGGCTTCGGCGGACGAGGGGGCGGCCAGGTTGTCCTTCTTGAGCAATGCAAGGAGGAAGACGTTGTCGTCATACTTGGCGTCTACCCCAAGTGCTGGTGCTACCCGCCAGCCTTTCTTCTTTTCTGCGCTTTTCGAGTTCCCGCCCGGGGTGCTCGTCGCCCGCATCTCCGGGGCCGGTGATGCCGTGACGCTGGGAGATTGAGCGGCGGCCGGATTCAGGATCGCCGTGGTCCAGGCCAAGCCGGCTGCGAGGGGACAGATAGCCAAGAGTGTCGTGCGCATAGCTCCCTTCCGAGGAGTGGGCGCCATTGATGCAGCGTCCCGGAGTTCATGAGCAAGAGCGGGAATCGAAGAGAGTGCACATCGTATGCCGTCGGTAGGCGTCACCTGCCGGTGCTATAACCATCTGATACACAGTCGGTTAGACAGCGTAGTGCTACGCAGCAGGTGACATGAGGACGGCAGGGGGAGGATTGGGATGCGTTACGCGGCGGGCCACCTCAGGCGGTGCACTTCGCTCGGGTGACGACCTTTGGAGGTTGCGGGCGGGACTGGACCACCAGCGTGAGGCAATCAGCTAAGTCGATGCCCGGGGCGGGACTCGAACCCGCACGGGATTACTCCCAAGAGATTTTAAGTCTCTAGCGTCTACCGATTCCGCCACCCGGGCTGGCTCAATGAAGATAACGACGCGGCCAAGACGAAGGCGAGGAAGAACGGCATCAAGCGAGTTCCCGCTGCCCCGTCAGGCGTTCGGAGCTGACCTTCTTGAGATGGACTAGGGGTTTCGTCTGGCGCTTGGCTCACCATGTAGCCTTCGATGGCAAGGCGCTCGTGTCCTGGGGTTTCCACAGACAGAAAGCTGAACGCCCAGGAGTTGCGGGACAAGCGTATAACGCAAACGCCCCCAACCCATCTGGCCGGGGCGTAGAAATGAAAGCAGCCATCCGGTAGCGATGGCTGCTTCATTTCTTTCTAATAGCTCTTTTCGTTACTGCACGATGATCGGCTCGACCGTGTTCCGAATGCTCAGCTTGAGCTTCGAGCCGGCGAGGGCACCGGCCGGGTTGACCTGATTATAGCGCCAGACGCGGACACGCTGATCCGGACGTGCCGGGTTATTGACA
>JBKJZM010000246.1:0-9039 GCA_046715295.1 Gemmatimonadales bacterium
CTTCTTCACCAGCGTAAGTCGCGGCTATTGCAACATTATCGGTGATATTACCCGTGATCCAGCCCTTTTGACCCCGAAGCCGGCGTACCTCAGAAGCGTGCCGGGCTTCGACGGAATGGATGCGCAGCGCAGTTGTCAGGATCGTGTTGTCCGACATCAGCGCCGCGGCCTGGCCCTTATAGGCACGCACGCCAGTGTCCTCGAACGCCTGAGACAGGAGCTGGAAGGTGAGATAATCGTTGAACGGATCCAGGGTGCCGCCGGCGGTGAAGTCGAACGTCGGCTTGGCGACCGCACTGGCGCCGAGCACGCTCGAGAGCAGCGCCACGTGGGCGGTCTCGTGCTTGCTGATCTGCTGGAAAATCGGCTGATCGGCTCCCGGTATCAGGCCGCCGGAGGCCAGGCCGGTCACGTAGAACTCGTTCTCCAGATACTCCAGGGTCAGCGCGAAGTTCAGTACATCGATGATTCCCTGGGGCAGGCCGCCCTGGGCGAATGCGCGCTTGGCCATGAGACCGAACGCCACCGGCATCGAAGCGATGGCCAGAGCCCCGGCCATCTTCCCGGTACGCGATACCGCGGCGCGGCGCGACTCGACCCGCTTCATCAGCTCGGGATCCAGGCTGCCGAAAATGGTGTCTTTCATCGTTCTAGCTCCTTAGCTGGTCGGCAGACCAGACGCATTGATGGTGGTCACGACGTAGGTGTCGGCCGCCGTGAGCACGGCGGTGGGTGTCCGCTCTGGAATCTCCAGTCCGGTCGTGGGGTCGACCGTGTCGTCCCCTGCGAACGAGCCGCTGGCGTTTGACTTCGGCACCAGGAGGTCGCGAATGGCCGCCGCGTGGCGGGCCTCGACGGAGACGATCTTGCCCGCCGTCAGAAGGTTATTCGGGTCGGTCAGAAGCTGGCCGGCGCCGTTGTACGCAGATACGCCGAGATCCTCGAAGGTCTTTGCCGCACCGAGCACGCTGGCGCGATCGGCGAAATTGATGCTGGTAAAGTCGACCGCAAGGTCGGCGATGGCGGCCGACCCGAGCGCGGCCTTAAAGAAGTCGCGATGAATCACCTCATGGTCCCTGATATCGGTGAGAAGCGTCTGTTCAGCGGCCGACGCCCCCGTGTAAAAGGTCGCCACTACTTGGGTATAGAAGGCGGCCTCGAGCTGCTCCAGTGCGTACGCGTAGTTCAAGACACCGGTGTCTCCGGTTCCCAGATTCACGTCGCCGTCGGGGTTGGGTCCGGGACCGTTGTCATCGCTGCATCCGAGCGCCACGACGCCGACCGTGACACCGGCCCACTGGAGAAAGGTCCTCCGACCGGTTGTGCGTGCCAGGCGGTCGAGGAACTGGAGCTCTCCCTCCCCCTGAGGTAACCTCTTTTGCATCTGCCGACTCCTTCACTCTGGTTTATGGAAACAATCTGGCGCTTGCGCTGATGCCGCCGAGGCGCGCACCCGCTGCGACCCCTGTCTTGTTACGACCAAACCACCCGATTGGATCTTCGGAGGTCCCTCTTCTCATCACTGGGCTGACGCTGTCCTGCTGGCCCCGAATCCCTTCTGCAGGCCTGCGGCCGCCTGCTGCTGAGCCTCCTTGGCATCGTCGAGCACGGCAGCCATGCCGAAGAACTCGTGCGCCGCGCCGTCATAATTCCTGTAGTCGACCTCGATGCCCGCGTCCTTCAGGCGGTCGGCCAGCGCCTTGCCTTCCGAGCGCAGCGGGTCGATCTGGGCCGCGATCACCGTCGTCCCCGGGAATTTCTGGACGTTGGCATGCACGAGGTCGATCAGCGGATTCTTGCCGTCGGCGGGGCTACGCAGATACTGCTCGAAAAACCACCCCATCATCGCCTTGTTGAGCGGCTTCGCCTCGGCGTTCTCCTGGTAGGAGGGCGTGTTCAGATCGTAGCCGGCGATGGGGTAGACCAGCACCTGGTGGATCGGCATCTGGGCGCCGCTGTCCCGAGCCATCATCGAGACCGCGGCGGCCAGGTTGCCGCCGGCACTCTCCCCGACGACCGCCACCTTCGACGGGTCTCCCTTCAGGGACTTGGCGTTGGCCAGCACCCAGCGGTACGCCGTAAAGGCGTCCTGGTGCGCCGCCGGAAACTTGTGCTCCGGTCCCTGGCGGTAGTGGGCCGAGACGACAACGGCGTTGGCGAGATTGGCGAGCGCGCGTGGGGACGCATCATACGTGTTCAGATCGGCGATTACCCAGCCGCCGCCATGATAGTAGACCACGACGGGAAACGGCCCCGAGCCCTTTGGGGTGTAGATCCGAATGGGAATCGGACCGCCCGCACCGGGAATCGACCGGTTGGTCACGTTGCCGACCGGCTCCGGGGCCGCGCTCTTGCCTTGCTTCTGGAGCAGGGCCTTCACCGCATCCGCTGGGGTGGGCTGCTTGCGAGCCTCGGCCGCGGAGAGCTGGGGGATCGGCTTGGGGTGCAGTGCCTCGAACTGGGTCAGCACGGCCTGCATCTGTTGGTCCGGGGCAGCCGCGGTAGTCGGGGCCTCCGCTGCAGTGCTGGTGGCGGAGCCCGCGGTGTCGATCTGACCGGTATCCGCGCGCTCACCGTTTCGGGGAGAACACCCGGCCGCGGCGAGCAGGAGCACAACCGCCATGCCCCGACCCCGTTCCTTCAGTGAATACATTTGTAACCCTCCATGATGTTGGTGCCGAGCCCGGCCTGGCGCCCACCAAGGCAAGCGTCGCGTACGCGGCGCTTCTGGAAACCAGTCAGGATTGCGAAGCTTCGCGATCAGCCCGAGGTGGATGACTGCGGAGACGGGGGCAATCAATTAGGAGAGCGAGGCGGCGTCTGTGAGCGGAGTCACCGAACATGAACGAAAATACCGGATCTTGAACTCTCGGTGACGCACGAGCAGAAGAGCAGATGCCACATGGTACGTCATTAGTTCGATTTTGGATTTATCCGAGATAGCCGGGTGGGAACAAGATCCAAAATGAAAACCGTCTCGTAGAGATTTAATACTTGCGGTAACATGCCCTAGTCCTGGAGCCCAGAATGTCTCATGCCTCGACCCTGCCAAGTCCCCCGAGCCTCATCGATCTCGAGGCGACCTTTCTTCCGGTGGCGCAGATGCGCCAGATCACCCGGGTTACAGCCATCGAAGGCGGCGCAATCGAGGGAGAGGTGGAGCTCGGGCCGGATCACTGGGTCTGGCGGCAGCACTTTCCCGACGATCCGATTTTCCCCGGAACCCTCATGATCGAGGCCGCAGGCCAGCTCATTGCATTGTGGGCGTGGAGCCAGGGGCAGCGGGGACGACCCCGTCTGGTGAGGACCGGTGCCGAGTTCCACAGTCCGGTTGGACAATGGTCACCGAGCCTCATTCTGAAGGGAGAGGTCCGGTGCAAGCGCGGCCTCAACTTCGGCAACGTGCAGATCTTTTCGGCGGGAATTCTCGTTGCGACGGTAGAGGCAGTGCTGGTGGTGCTCGGGCCCGCCAGTGCCTGACAGGCTACATTCGGAGCCATGCAGCCGGCCGAGCTCGCAGGCGTCCTCCAGTTCCTTCGCGCATCCGAGCGCCTGAAGGCCACCCACCGGAGCGCCTACACCTCGGACGGCCAACCGGAGAGCGTGGCAGAGCACACCTGGCGCCTCTGCCTGATGGCGCTGGTGCTATCGCCCGAGTTCCCTGCCGTCGATTTCGCGAAGCTGGTGAAGATCTGCCTGGTGCACGACCTGGGTGAGGCCGTCGGCGGAGACGTGCCCGCGCCGGAGCAAGCGAGGCGCAAGGCCGCGGGACTCGCCACCGGCAAGGGCGACCAGGAGCGGCGCGACCTCCTCACCGTGCTGGAGCCGCTGCCCCCGGGGCTGAAATCGGAGATCGTGGGGCTGTGGGACGAGTACGAGGCGGCGGAATCGCCCGAGGCCAGGTTGGCCAAGGCGCTGGACAAGCTCGAGACCATCATGCAGCACACCCAGGGCAAGAACCCGCCGGCGTTCGACTACCGATTCAACCTGGAATACGGGCGGACCCACACCGCCGACGAGCCGCTGATCGCCGCGGTCCGCGCCATCCTGGACGCAGAGACCGAGCAGCGGGCACGGGAAGCCGAGCGGTAATCGGGCGCTTATCTTGCAGCTTCATCCTCGTCCTGGAGGCCTCGTGGCTCGCAATCGGTTCACACCCGCGTGAGGGCTTCGCACGTCGCTCCGCTCCACGTCGCTGCGCTCCTCCTGCTGGGTGCCTGCACCCAGCAACAACCCCGCGGCGCCGACGTTGAATTCTTTCCCATTCCGGGCCGCCGGAGCCTGCCGTTCTCGGAGGCCGTCCGCGTCGGCGACATGCTCTATCTCTCCGGTCAGCTCGGGACCGACAGCACCGGGCAGCTGGTGCCGGGAGGCATCGGCCCCGAGACCCAGCAGGCACTCCGCAACATCGCGACGGCCCTGACCCGCCACGGATCCAGCCTGGACCGCGTGGTCAAGTGCACGGTCATGCTGGCGGACATCGCCGAGTGGGCCGCGATGAACGAGGTGTATGTGACCTTTTTCGGCTCCCATCGGCCGGCCCGGAGTGCCTTTGGCACCAGCGGGCTCGCTCTTGGTGCCCGCCTGGAGCTGGAGTGCATGGCGCTGCTGGCCCCCACGCCATAAGCTGTCGCCGTCACTCTCAGGGAGCTTTGCCAGCGATGAAACGCCTCTATGCCGCCTTGACCGTCATCGGCTACATCGCCTCCAACTGGTTTGTTATCATCGTCTCGGCCAAGACCGGTAACCTGCTGCTCTGGACCAAGCCACGGGAGACGATGGCCAGCATATTCGCCACTCCGATCTCGTCCGCCTTTGCGATCGACCTGTTGTTCGTCGCTCTGATCGCCTGCATCTGGTTCTACTCCGAGGGGCGCAGGCTCGGCATGCGCCGGATTCCGGTCTACTGGTTGCTGACGCTGGCTTTCGGACTGGCGGGCACGCTGCCGCTTTTTCTCTACCATCGAGAGAGCCGGCTGCAGGAGAGATCGCCGTCGAGTCTTCGACAGCCCTCGGCATGACGACCGTCCAGACTGTTTCTCCCGCCCTGGTTCCGTTCGACCCTGGGGCCGCCACCGGGCTGGCAGTGGCAGCGGGTGTCTGCCTGATCGGACCCATCCTCGTCGCGCTCTGGTGGCACCGCCGGAGTCGTGCGCCGAACGTTCTTCCTCCAGCAGAGAGGTCTCAGCGCCATGTGGTTTCTTCTCGCGCTCGCGATCGGCGCAGTGATTGTCCTGGCGGTAGCCAATCTCTCGTCCGGTGAGAAGAAGGTCGAGCACGAGATCGAGCACCTCTATCCGGTACGCGACCCCCAGTTCGCCCGTTCCATGGGCACGCTGCTCGGCCCTCCCAGCCTGGCGGGGAACAGGGTGACCACCCTGGTGAACGGAGACCAGATTTTCCCGGCCATGCTCGAGGCGATCCGCGGGGCCGCGCGGACAATCACATTCGAGACCTTCATCTATTGGTCGGGCTCCATCGGGAAGGTGTTCGCCGACGCTCTAACCGACCGGGCCCGCGCCGGGGTGAGGGTCCACGTGCTGCTTGACTGGGTCGGCAGCGGCAAGATGGACGCTTCGATGCTCAGGGATATGGAGCAGGCCGGCGTGGAGGTGGTGAAATACCACCCGCTCCGCTGGTATAACCTCGGCCGCCTCAACAACCGAACCCACCGGAAGCTGCTGGTGGTGGACGGCCGGACCGGCTTCACGGGAGGCGTGGGCATAGCCGACGATTGGCTGGGCCACGCACAGGACCCGGACCACTGGCGCGACTCACACTTCAGGCTGGAGGGTCCTGCGGTGGCCCAGATGCAGGCCGCGTTCCTGGACAACTGGATCGAGGCAACCGGGGTAGTGCTTCATGGCGAGGCCTATTTGCCGGAGCTCGACCCCGTGGGCCCACAGCAGGCCCAGGTGTTCAAGAGTTCGGCGAGCGAGGCGAGCGAGAGTGTACGGCTGATGTACCTGCTATCCATCGCCAGCTCGGTGGAGAGCGTGCGCATCGCCAACGCCTACTTCGTCCCCGACACACTTGCCGTGGATACCCTCGTGGCTGCTCGGCGCCGTGGCGTACGGGTCGAGATCATTGTGCCGGGCCGTCACACCGACAAGGCCATCGTCCGAAAAGCGTCCCGGTCGCGCTGGGAGCCCCTGCTGGAGGCGGGTGTGGCCATTTATGAGTACCAGCCGACGATGTATCACACCAAGGTGATGGTGGTGGACCAGCTGTGGACCTCCGTGGGTTCCACCAACTTCGACAACCGGTCCTTCCGGCTCAACGACGAGGCGAACCTGAACGTGCTGGATGCGGCTTTTGCCGAGGAACAGGTTCGTCTGTTTGAGGCAGACAAGGCGCAATCGAGACAGCTCACGCTGGAGTGGTGGCGGAGCCGCCCGTGGCCGCAACGCGTAACCGAATGGCTCGCGGGTTTGCTGCGCCTCCAGCTATAGTGACGGACCACGCAGGCTCCACCAGCGTTCCGCCTGGGCCTCGGTCCAGGGCTCGACCGCGATTTCTGCCAGCATCCGGTCCAGCTCCGTAGCAGTGCCGGGTCGGTTTTCCGGCCGCTTCGCGAGGCAGGCCAGAATCACCTGGTCCAACGCCTGAGGCACGGCCAGCTCGGTACGCTCGGAAGGCGGTACCGGCGGCTCCTGCAGGTGTTTTGCGATCGCCTGAAAGGTGTTCGAGGCCTGGAAGACCAGCTGGCCGGTGAGCAGGTAGTAGGCGACGCATCCCAGGGCGTAGATATCGGCTCGCCCATCCACCGTCTCCCCCGAGGCCATCTCCGGCGCCATATAGGCCGGCGTTCCGGGGGTGAGTCCGGCCGCGGTGGCCAGCGAGTCATGGCCGCTGGGGCCGGCCAGCGACTTGACCAGCCCGAAGTCCAGCACCTTCACGAAGTCGTGGCGCAGCCCAACCCGACCCAGATGTATGTTGGCTGGCTTGATGTCCCGGTGCACCAGCCCCGACGCGTGGGCCTCCTCCAGCGACTCGCACACCTGTCGCAGAATGTGAATGACCCGGTTCGAGGGGACGGGGCCCTGCTGCCGTACCAGAGTCTCCAGATCCATTCCTTCCAGCAGCTCCATCACGAAGTAGAGCGTCTCATCTTCCATCACGCCGAAGTCGTACAGTGCCACGGTATGTGGTGATCTCAGCCGTGCCGCGGCATCGGCTTCCCGCCGGAACCGGGTGATCGCCAGCTGGGCAAACTCCCCATCACCCGCCGCGAGCACCTGCGGCCGAATGAGCTTGATCGCCGCCGGCCGGGCCAGCATGCGGTGCTCGGCGCGATACACCTCCCCCATCCCACCCTGCCCCAGCAGCTCGCCCAGCCGGTAGCTCCCCAGCTCCCGCTCCCTGGCCACTTGCTGTCCCAGCCGGGTGACTACTTGCGAGATAACCACGGCGACCCCGACCATGAGATAGGTGGGAAAGTGCATCGCCAACAGGTTACTCAAGGGCCCGAACTCGTAGTCTCCGAGCTGGCGCCAGACCAGCATGCCCAGCGGATCCATGGACGCGGCCACGAGCCCGGCGATCAGCATTTTCCAGGGCGTGGCTGGCACAATGGCCGCGAACATCAGGATCACCGGCCCGATCCACGTGATCGTGGGACTCAGAGCCAGATCCTCACGCCTGAGCGGCCCGCCATGCATCATCACCCCGAGGGCGAACGCCATGGTCACCAGGTAGGCCAGGGAGAGATCCACCACGAAGGCGGGATCGCGCCGCTTCCGCAAATAGAAGAACAGCGCAAGCGAGACCAGCGCGCTGCCGGCGGAGATAGCATCGTGCCACTCCAGCGCGGCCCACCGGGGGTCCTCCGGGCTTACCGCATGACGCGCGAGATGCCCGAGCACGGGACCGAGCACCCAGAGCGCCGCAGCGATGAGGGCCATGATTTGAAGCCGGTGCGAGGCCTGCCGCAGCACGTCCTCCGGCAGGCTCCGCCGCCCCGGCCGGCTCTTCAGGTCCGGGGGGGTCTCTCTGGCCTCACGGGCAATCAGTTTGCGTTCAGGCAAGGGTGGGTAGGCTGAAATTGGCCAGCGGACTCCGGGTGAGTTGCCGCAGGGAAAATGACAGCCTGAGCCCGGGCTGGCTATGGGCCCACCGGGGGTGAGGGAACGTCAGCTACTTGGCATCGGGTGCCCCCTGGCTACCCTCGGCTCTTGCCCCCGGTCTCCCCCTGGAGGTGGGCTTCGACGAACCACAACCACTTGTCGATGCCGCGAGAGATTTCGGTGAGGATATCCACGGTGTCGGCGTCCTCGAGCTGGTCCACCTGGTCGATCGCCTTTCGAGTACCACTGCCAAACGAGGCCAAAGCGGACGACAGCGCGTCCACATGGCCCTCACCGCTGGCGACTGTTTGGGGGTATTCGTCCAGCGTGGTGCGCTCCGCCACCATGCGGGCCGTTCCTTCCGCGGTCCCGCCGAGCTGGACCACCCGTTCGGCCAGCAGGTCCACGTACGCTTCCACGTCCTCGTTGATCTCGTCGAACAGCTTGTGCAAAGCGATGAAGGTGGGACCCTTCACGTTCCAGTGGGCCTGCTTGCACTGGGTCTGCAGGTCGATACAGTCGGCCAGACGCTTATTGAGCAGATCCGCTACCCGACCCCGGGTGGCTTCCGGCAGGTCGTTCTTGGTCGGGAAGAGGCGGCCCTTTTCGGGCTTGCGGTCGGAATTGGCGGCACGCGGTCTGACGGAAGGCGACGCTGTTGGTGCGGCGGTTCTCTGAAGCATGGGACACTCCTCTTGGCGTGGGTGCCACGGCGTGGCGCCCCTGCGCGAGCCGTAGCTGGTGATCGATTGTAGTCATACGGCTGGGAGACCCTCCGCGCAACATCCAGGCATGAGTAATCCAGCTGCGGCTAACCACAGAGCCGCCATGCCGAGGTGCTATGTGAGGGCGGATAGCGATTTCAGGAGCGGCCAACTCTCATTCGGCGGGGTTCCCATGTCGGACCATATCTACAAGACCATCGAGCTGGTTGGGTCGTCCGCACGAGGCGTGGAAGACGCGGTGCAGAAGG
>JBKJZM010000247.1:0-3307 GCA_046715295.1 Gemmatimonadales bacterium
GTCTACCTGCTTCGCAACTTCCTCGCCGACATGCCTCCGGTCGAAGCCCTCGAGTTTCTGCTCGAGCGTATGAAGCGCACGAAGAACAACAAGGAGTTCTTCGCGACCATGGCCCAGTAGCGCAACCCCTTACTTTCCAGAATGATCCCCGCACGCGGGCGTATTCTGGGAGTGGACTGGGGTGAGCTCCGGATTGGCCTTGCCCTCAGCGACGAATCCCAGGTTCTCGCCACCCCGCTCGAGACCATGCAGCGCCGTGAAGGCAAGCGCTTGCCGATGCCCCGGTTCCTCCAGCTTGTCGGCCTGCACAATCCGGTCGGATGCGTCATCGGTCTGCCGCTTTCCCTCGAGGGCACGGAGGGAGACAGCGCAAGCGCAGCCCGCGCCATGGCCGACACCATAGCGCGCCGTACCGGCTTACCCCTGGAGTTATGGGATGAGCGCATGAGCACGGCCCGAGCACTCGCCGCCATACGGGAACAGGGCGGCTCGACCCGCGGCCGCAAAGCTGACGTCGACGCCCTGGCCGCCGCCGTGCTGCTGCAACACTTCCTGGACGCCCGGAGAAACAGGGCGGAGAGGGCGGAGGAGTCCGAATAATGGCGGCGGCGTGTTCCGGGCGCTCAGGACGCGTGCTCCTCTCCGCCTTCTCCGTCTTGTCCATTGTCTCCTGTCGTCCCTCCACGAAGCCCGCCCGTGTGATCCTGCCAGCCGGCGCCTCATTCTCCGCGGTCACCGACAGCCTCAAGGCACACGGGGTGATCACCCAACCGGTTTCGTTCAAGCTGCTGGCACGGGTGCGGGGAGTGGACCGTTCGGTGCACGCGGGGGTCTACGAGTTCCCCGCCGGAACATCGCCCTGGAAAGTCCTGACGATGCTGGCCCATGGGAAGAAGGCGGCCCTTCGGTTCACCGTTCCCGAAGGGCTCACTATCCCCGAGGTGGCGTCGCTGGCCGGGGAGAAGCTCGGCATCCCGCCTGATTCGTTCGTGGCCGCGGCACGAGACGGCGAGAACGCCACCAGGGTATTAGGGATGCGAGTGCCGTCCTTCGAGGGGTTCCTGCGCCCGGAAACCTATCTGCTGCCCGCAGACATCAACGCCCGCGAGCTGGTCCGGGTGATGGGGGAGAGCTTTCGCTCCGAGTGGGCGCCGGGGTGGGATGCCCGCCTGGACTCGTTGAAGATGAACCGGCTCGCGCTGGTGACCCTGGCTTCGATTGTCGAGGGCGAAGCCAGAGCCGATGAGGAACGGGAGACGATCGCCGGGGTCTACCACAACCGGCTGCGGATCGGGATGCCGCTGCAGGCCGATCCGACGGTGATGTACGCCATCATTCTGAAGCGAGGAAAGCGGAAGTCCCGCCTCTTCCTGAAAGACTATCAGATCACCTCACCCTACAACACCTATCTCAATCGTGGCTTGCCCCCCGCGCCGGTGAACTCACCCAGTCGTCGGAGCATCGAGGCGGCGCTCTATCCCGCCGACGTGCGCTATCTGTACTTCGTGGCTGGGGCAAACGGGCGTCACGTCTTCTCCCGGACCTACAACGAGCACCTGCGCGCCATTCGTAAGATCAGGAACGCGGGGCGGCTGGGCGGCGGGGCAGCGGAGCCGTAAACGACAGGGGTCTGCCCGAAGCACGTGCTCTCACTGCCCTGCTGCCCTGCTGCCTAGCTGTCCCGCGTACCGTCTCGTCGCCGCCGCCACATCGTCAGCTCCGAGTATCCCCATTACGACCGCGACTCCTAGTCCTCCCGCCTGCAGGATCAGCGGGACGTCCTCCGGCACCACCCCGCCGATGGCGAGGACCGGCTTGCCGCCGGCCAGCTGGAGCAGCCGGCCAAACCCATCGGCACCCAGTCCGGCGCCGGCGTCCTTGGTCGGCGTCGCTCGCCAGGGGCCAATGCCCCAGTAGTCCGCTCCGCCCGCCAGGGCAGCCTCGCTCTCGTTGCCTACCGACGCGCCCAGCACAAATCCCGGAGGTGCGATCCGGCGGGCGAGGTCGACGGGCATGTCGTCAGGACCGAGATGGACACCGGCGGCGCCGGCGGCGATGGCGACATCAGGCCGGTCGTTGACGAGAACAGGGATGCGGAGCGCCTGCACCAGACCACGGACCAGTTGGGCCAGCTCGCGAGCCGTTGCCTGCTTGAGCCGGAGTTGCACCGAAGTGGCCCCGCCCCGCTCGGCCGCCTGCGCCAGCGACACAAGGTCTCGCCCCCGGACCAGACGGTCATCGGTGACGAGCATGAGGCGCACGAGTTGCGCTACATTATCTCCCATGCCGCTCTCAGTCCGACTTCAGGGAATTCGGGGAGCCACCACGGTGGCCCGCAACGATTCGGCGGAGATCCTCGCCGCCACGGACGAGCTGCTGCGTACCCTCATCGAGGCCAACGAGCTGCAGCCGGACGACATCGTCAGCGGACTATTCACGGTCACGAAGGATCTGGACGCCGCCTTTCCTGCGCGGGCGGCAGAGGAGTTCGGCTGGAACATCGTGGCGTTGCTTCACGCCACCGAGATCCCGGTGCCGGGATCACTCCCAAGGTGCATTCGCCTCCTGGTGCACGCCTACACCGCCCGGAGCAGGGCGGAAATCAAGCACTGCTACCTTCGCGGAGCCACCGTGCTGCGCCCCGACCGGGCGTGACCGCGCCCAGGGTTACTCCGCGCGGCGCCGAGCGCTGGGTGCGGGGCCATCCCTGGATCTACCGCAGCGAGGTGATCGACGGGCCGGCCGCGCCCGGCGTGGTGCCGGTGCATGATCCGCGCGGGCGCTTCATCGGCCAGGCGCTCTACTCTCCCAAATCCGAAATCCGGCTCCGCCTGCTGGAGCGCACCGACCGAGCCATCGATGACCGCTGGTGGGTCGAGCATCTCGCAGCCTGCGTGGCCCGCCGGGAGGGAATCGATGCCACCGCCTATCGCATCGTGCATGGCGAGGGTGATGGTATTCCGTCGCTGGTGGTGGATCGCTACGATCGCTGGCTTGTGGTCCAGATCCTGTCGGCAGGGCTCGAGACCATGCGGGAGTCGATCGTCGCCGCCCTGGCCGAGGTGCTCCAGCCGCAAGGCATTCTGCTCCGCAACGATGCCTCGGCTCGGCGGCGTGAAGCACTCCCACCGGAGCCGGTCCAGGTGTATGGCACCGTGCCCCGTGAGATCCAGGTGCGGGAGGGTACGGCGCTGTACCTGGCGGCGCCCTGGGATGGCCAGAAAACCGGCGCCTTCCTCGATCAGCGCCCCAATCGCCTGCTCGCCGGCCGGCTCATGCCCGAAGCCGGGCGAGCCCTCGACTGCTT
>JBKJZM010000248.1:0-15684 GCA_046715295.1 Gemmatimonadales bacterium
CGCTTGTCCCGCACCGAGCGGCCCACCTTGATCTTCTTGCCGCGCTTCCGGACGACCGTAACGTCGTAATACACCGTTGTACCCGCCTCCATTCCGATCGTGGCAACTACGTCGGAGATCTCGGTCCGTTGAAGCGTTCGCTCCCGCCCAGGGAAGAGATACCCTGTTGCCCAGGTGATTGTCCCGGCATCTACGGTGACCCGCGAAACCGCGAGCCACAGGTCCAGTACGCCGATGAGGATGAGCAGGCCTACGAGCCCGGTAACGATCGGGAACACGAGCGGTGCCCGGAAATACAGCTGGATGCCGATGCATCCGAGCCAGAGCAGCCAGAACAAGGTGAGGCTGGTTGCGGCACCCGGATTCCTGGCTGCGGGGAACAGCACCTCGGTACCGCGGCGATTTGAGGTGACCACAATGCGCGAGTCGGCGGGCTGCTGATAGACTGTTCCGGCAAGCGGATCCTGGGTAACCCGCTCCTCGTCCGTCGAAAGCGGCTGATCGCTCGCCGAGGTCCGGAATACCGGCACCTCGAATCGAGACTCGTAGTCGACACCCGGCACCTCGGCCGAGAGCCGAAGCCGCCAGAGAACCCGATTTCTCGTATCGGTGTTGTCACACGCCTGCGCATCGGCTGGAAGCAGGAACGCCACTGGGATGTGTGTCTCCATGGCAGCGGCCGTTCGGCTGGGCTCGCCCATGACCCGCCGCTCCTCCTGCCAGAGAATGCTTTCCGAAGTCGACTTGTCCTCGCCGCCAGTCGTCACCCGGCGGACACAGCTGAGTGTGACCTGGAATCCGTCGTCCGGCTGCATGTGGGCAGGGGCGCGCACGGTTCCGGTCAGAACGCGCCCGATGACGCCGGGGACGGTGGAAAGCTCGAGCCGTGACACGCCGTACTTCCAGTAACGCAGGGTCGAACGGACCGCCCAGACCAGGAGCCCAATGCCGACCAGGGGGAAGAGCAAGGCGAGGAGCGCGGCAGGCTTTCCTTCTTGAATGGCAGCGCGCACCCCGAGGAAGCCGGCCGGGAAGCTGATCAGATTCCAGAAGGCGGCGAAGACCCAGGCGGTGAACATGGTAGTCCGGCTGGAATCGACGATCGTTCCGGAGGCCCAGTCCGACCGCCACAGCCAGGGGGATTCCGGGTGACTGGCTTCGAGCGCTGCCTGCTCTTTGAGCTTTCTCCGCCCGACCAGGGCGGCAGCAATGCCGCCAAACCCAACCCCACCGAAGGTGATTCCGAAGAGGCCCAGGAAGAGCGCTTCGGTCCAGTTTCTTGCGGCCGCACGCTGCAGGGCCATGACGGCCGTGAACGCGCCGACCGCGGCAAACGGCAGCAGGAACAGGATGACACATCCAACACCCAGATTGGTATTGGTGCGGGAAGGTCTGTTGGCCACGGGTTCTGTCAGCCCCTGGGAATGGGTTGCGGCTCCACCGGTGTGTCTGCCCGTCCACCCCATTCGGCCCATGCACCATCGTAGACGGCGATCCGCGGGTGTCCAATCAGGTGAAGACCCAGAACGAGTGCGCAGGCGCTGGTACCGGAGCCGCAGGTGGCGACGACCGGTCTCGAGAGATCGATGCCGGCATCCACCAGGCGACTGCGCAGTTCCTCGACTGGCAATATCGTACCGTCGGACCGCACCAGATCGTTGAACGGAAAACTGAGGCTCCCGGGAACATGTCCGCCTCGAAGTCCGGGACGGGGCTCCGGCTCCACCCCAGCGAATCGCCCGGCGGACCGGGTGTCAACCAGTTGCTCCACCGGGTGCTGAATGTTGGCGCGGACCGACGCGAGATCCCGAACGGCCGAGCGGTCCAGCCCGGCAGTGAAGCGGCCGGCCGGAAGGGCGACGCGGCCGTGCTCGAGGGCCCGTTGCTCCTTGCGCCATTTGCCTATTCCCCCATCCAGCACGGACACTCGATCGTGTCCGAACGTGCGGAACGTCCACCAAACCCGCGGGGCGCTGAGGTTCTGCCCCGAGCCATCGTAGACCACTATATGATCGGAATCGCTCAATCCCAAGGCCGTCATGCGCTCCGCAAACCGTTCAGCAGTCGGCAACATGTGCGGCAGCGGATTGCCCGGATCGCTGTTGGCATCGATATCGAAGAACACCGCTCCGGGAATGTGTCCGGCCAGGTATTCGGTGGCAGCGTCGCGTCCGCTGCCGGGAAGGTACCAGGAACCGTCGATGACGCGGAGGTCGCGCCGACCCAGGTTGGACGTCAGCCACTCGGTCGTGACCACCGCCGGGAGCGATCCGCTCACGGGATCAAGAGCACCTTGCCGGTGGTCTTGCGGCCCTGCAGCTGCTCGTGGGCCTCTGCCGCCGCCGCGAGCGGGAACTCGCGACCAATTCGCACCTTGAGCGAGCCGTCGGTCACCCATCCGAGCAGCGCCGAGGCTCGCTCGAGCAACTCTGCCCTGGTTGCCACATAGGGACCCAGGCTCGGCCGGGTGAGAAAGAGCGAGCCCTTCTGATTGAGAATCTGCGGATCAAACGCCTCGACCGGTCCGCTCGACTGGCCATAGAGCACCATCATCCCTCTCGGAGCCAGGCAATCCAGGCCTTTGGCAAAGGTCGTTCGACCCACGGAGTCGTACACCACATCGACCCCACCCTGGCCGGTCAGCCTCATTGTCTCGGCCTGAAAGTCCTGTTGAGTGTAGAGAATCACCTCGTGGGCACCGGCCTCTCGGGCCAGCCCGGCCTTCTCTTCGGTGGAGACGGTGCCGATGACCCGGGCGCCGCGACCGCGGGCTATCTGACAGAGCAGCAGGCCTACCCCACCGGCGGCGGCGTGCACCAGGCAGACGTGTCCGGAGGCGAGCGGGAATGTGGAGCAGGCCAGATAGTGGGCGGTCATCCCCTGGAGCATGACCGCGGCGCCCAGACGGGTACTAACGTCATCCGGCAGCTTCAGTAGCCGGTCAACCGGGACCAGGGAAAACTCGGCATAGGAGCCGGCAAAGTTCGCCGAGGCTACCCGGTCGCCTACCCTCACGCTGGTGACACCGGGCCCCACCTCGGCGACCGTGCCGCCGGCCTCGGAGCCGGGAATGAAGGGCCGCTGGACCTTGTAGAGGCCGGTTCGCTGATATACCTCGAGGAAATTCATGCCGGCGGCTTCGACCCGAACCAGTGCCTGCCCCGGGCCGGGTGAAGGCCGCTCGACGCTCTCGTAGCGCAGGACTTCAGGGCCGCCGACCTGGTGAACTCGGATGACTTGCACGAAGGTCCCTGGAAGGGAGGTCACCTAAGCGGCGATGGCGTCCTGCAAGATGTCATCGGCAGGTGCGCGGGATCGCCGGGTATAGCGGTCGAAGTAGGCGCGGGCCTGTTCGAGATCGGAAGGGTGGAAGTAGCCGGGACCGAGGGCGGTGCACCCCCTCAGCGCGAGATCGAAGAGATCCGCCGCGGGACGCGCGATGGCTGGGTCGTGGAGCCCGAGGCGTCCCGCTCGCTCGAGGAGTCCCAGGTCCGGGAGAGGCAGCAGGTCGGCGGCGGCCCGCAGAGCGCCGGGGTCGTAGAGGATACCCGCTGTCAGTGCGAGCGGAGCGGCATACCACTCGGGAGCAATTGCGTCGGCCGACCTGAGCTCGAGATGCCCGCGCGGGCGCACCTCGGGGAAGAGCGTACTGAGGTGGTCCTGCCACTCCTCAGCGGTCGGGCTGGCTCGGGTGAGCCACTCGCCGAACGCCAGGTGCTCCCCGTCCAGCGTCGGAAACAGGATGGCCGGCGCGGTCAGCGCAAACTCGAGATATGCCTGGAGGGGAGCGCGCTCATCGAACGGGATACCGGTGCGGACCGGGTCGAGCTGACGCCAGACGTCGGCCCGCGTACTCTGATGGCCGGTGGGCTCACCAGCATAGATCGGCGAGTTGGCGAATATCGCGACGACGTAGGGCGCGGCCGCGTTGAGCACCCGCCAGCGCAGCCAGGGCTCGTCATCGAAGTCCACGCTCACCTGAAAGGCCGCGGTTTGCCTCATCATCCGCGCTCCCGAGGGTCCGAGACGGCCGAGATACTCGGCCATCCGCTGGTAGCGCTTGGCGTGAATCACCATCGGTGCCCGGTCGGCGGTGTTCAGCGGATCGATCCCCACAGCCAGGAGATCGATCCCCTCCCCGGCGGCTGCAGCACGCAACGGCAGCACAGTCGAGCGCAGCAGGGCCAGCAGCGACGAGGCTGAGCGGCACGCGGGCGAGCTGTACTCGAGCTGCCCGCCTGGCTCGAACGTCAGTGTCCCCCCGGCCGGGAGGGTGAAGCAGGGTGTGCCTTTCGAGGTGCGGCTCTCCCGCCAACCCTGCCTGCCACCGTACCGCCGGAGAAAGGGAAGGGTGGAGATCGCTCCATCGCCCACAAGGCCGCAACGCCGTCCGGTGAGAGACTCCACCGGAATGAACTCTACTTCGGCACCGAGCCGGCGCGGCACGAGAGAGCCGGCGATGGGTCCTGCAAAAACACGCTCCGCCAGGTCAGCCGCAAGCGCAGCTCGCGTCATCGTCATGCGGAGACTCCCACAACGAGGGCGAAGAGCGCTTCCGGGTCTGGTCTCCAGGTCTCGATCCTGAGGCCCGCCGCCAGGAACAGCTCCGCTACACTGGCGTGGTCGTGCTTGCAGCTGATCTCGGTCCGGATCGATTCACCCCTGGCAAACGGGACCAGCCCGATACCAGGGATCCCGACCTCCTGCTCCAGAGTCGAAACCAGATGCATCTCGATCCGGTGGGTTGCCCTTTCATAGAAGGCGCGGTGCTCGAACGCGGCTGCATCGAAGTTGGCGCCCAGCTCATGGTTGAGCACCAGGAGCATGTTTCGGTTGAACGCGGCGGTGACCCCTTGCGAATCGTTGTAGGCCGCTTCAATCCTGCTCACGTCCTTGCGCAGGTCCACCCCCAGAAGCAGACGATCGGTCCCCTCCATTGCCTGCCGCACCCGCCCCAGGAGCCGGATAGCCGCGGGTGGGTAAAAGTTGCCGATAGTACCGCCCAGGAACGCGTAGAGAGCGGGATGAGACAGTCCTCGCGGCCGCTCGAACTCCTCGGCGATGTCGGCCACCACCGGCTCCACCGCCAGGCCGGGATACTCCCGTCGAAGCTGTTCGGCCGTCTGGTTCAGGAAGCTCGCGCTGACGTCGATCGGCACGTACCGGTGTCCCGAGCCCGCTGACTGCATTGCGCTGATGATGATCCGGCTCTTTTCCGCACTCCCCGCGCCGAGCTCGACCAGGGCCCGGGTGCCCAGTTGAGCAATAAGGGTGGGCATCCAGTCAGCAAGGATGGCCCGCTCGGTGCGGGTAGGGTAGTACTCCGGTAACCGGGTGATCTCTTCGAACAGCTCCGAGCCCCGAAGGTCATAGAAGTATTTCGGCGACAGCTCCTTCTGTGGAGCGGACAAGCCTGCCGCCACCTCGGCGAGCATGAGAGCATTGGCCTGGCGGTACGCCGGTGCGGTAAGCCGAGCCCACTTTCCGGAGATCCTCGGTTCAGTCATCGCGGGCGCACCGAAAGCCGCTGAAGATCTGGCGGCGGATGGGGTAATCCCAGTTGCGGAAGGTGCTACGGATAGCGCCGGGGCGAGTAGCCCAGGAGCCGCCACGAAGCACCTTGTACTCGGGTCCAAAGAAGGCTTCCGAATATTCCGGGTAGGGGAAGCTCTGAAAGCCGGGGTAGGGGTACAGGTCGCTCGCCGTCCACTCCCAGACGTCACCGATCATACCGTAGCAACCCAGCGGCGATACGTTCCGCGGGTAGCTGCCTACCGCACGGGTTCCGAATGCCAGCTGATCCACGTTGGCCAGGTCCTTGGTCGGTCGTTGCTCTCCCCAGGGGTAGGTGCGCTTGGTGCCGGAGCTGGAGTCCCAGGAGGCGGCGGCCTCCCACTCGAGCTCGGTCGGAAGCCGCTTTCCGGCAAATCGGGCAAACGCCTCCGCTTCGTAGTACGAGACGTGAGAGACCGGATGCATCGGGTGCACCGGGCCAGTCTGATCCATCGAGCGGGTAACCCATGACCCCTGGACCCAGTTCCAATACATGGGAGCCTGTACCCCCGATTCCGTGACCCATTGCCAGCCGGCATCCGACCAATACTCGCGCGTCGAGTAGCCACCGGCGGCGATGAAAATCACGAAGTCGCCGTTGGTGACCGGATTCTGATCGATCCAGAACGGCGCCAGCTCCACAACGTGGCGTTCGCGCTCGTTGTCGTATGCCGCGGATCGATCACCGGTGCCAATCTCGACCTCTCCACCAGGGAACCGCAGCATGCTTCCGAGGATAGCCGGCACCGTTGGCGCGGACACAGCGGCAGGCGCATCGAAGCGAGCCACGGGCGAGTAGGGCCGGCCGCGCTTTAACTGCAAGGTTTGAAGGATGGTCTCGTTATGCTGGTACTCGTGCTGAAGTACCATGTTGTAGACGTACCCACCCCGCAGGAGCGGATTGGCGGGATCGAAGTCATTGATCGCCAGCCGGCCAAGAACCCGGCCGCGAATCTCGTCCATGATCACCCGACACTCGGCCAGACCCGGCAGGCGAAGGGAGCCACGCTCGCTTCGGGGGTGCTCGAACGGATTGAAGAGGCCCGGCATCTCGACGAACTCGACCGGACCTTCCAGATTGCGGGTAAGCCACAGCTCCTCGAAGTGGGCTATGTGCCCGAGATCCCAGAGGATAGGGCTCATCAGGGGATCGTGTTGGGCCTGCAGCTCTTCATCCGTCAACGGGCTGGCCAGCAGGAACGTCCTGTCCCTGGCCTCGAGAAGTTGCCCGGCTATGGCGCTGGGGTCTACCCGGCTCTGGATGGCGATGGTCGACATGAAATCTCCGTCCTACGCTGCCTACTACGGTATGGGCGGGCCCATTCCTATCATATGGCGGATTCAGCGGCTCCGCGAGGCTCAAGCCTGAGCCTATACAATGGGATGGAACGTGCTCCCGGGGAGGTAAGTTCCATCACATTTTGTCGGGGATAGCCTCCGGACCTTTGTTGTGCCACTTTCCTAGCTGATCCCGAAGCTGAGCGTGCGAGCCATGGCGACCCTGGAAACCCTGATTCCCCGCTTTCAGGCGGCCGACCGCAACACCCGGCTCGAGACCCTGCTGGACTACTCGAAAAAGCTGCCACCGCTCCCGGAACGATTCGAAGCAGAAAAGCAGCTGGGGCACAACCGGGTGCACGAGTGCCAGACCCCGGTTTTTCTCTGGGTCGAGGTGGCCGGCGGCCGGGTGCACATCTACGCCGACGTGCCCCGGGAGTCTCCCACCGTACGGGGATTCATTTCTCTGCTGGCCCGCAACCTCGATGGAGAAACGCCGGCCACGGTGGCCCGGATTCCGAACGACCTGCTCGACCAGCTCGGCCTCAGTGAAACACTTGGTATGACCCGAACCCAAGGGCTCACCGCCATCCTGCACCGCATCAAACGCTCCGTGGCCTCGGCGGCCACCTGATGCTTGGCGTTCTCGAGGTCGCGGGCCGGGGGAGTGGCTTCCTTCGCCGGCGTGAGGCGAGCTACCTGCCTACCCAAGGCGACGTCCACGTTGGCGAACGACTCATCCGCCAGTACGGGCTCCGGACCGGTGACGAGATTGCCGGCTCGGTGCGGCCAGCATCCAAGGGCAAGAGCGCGTCACTCGAAACGGTCACGACGGTCCAGGGGAAATCACCCGAGGTCCTTCGGGAGCGGCCCGAGTTCAGCAGCCTGGGCGCCGTGCATCCCAACGAGCAGCTCCGGCTCGAGGCCACTGGAAAGCCCGGAGGCCAATCCGACTATACCAACCGCGTCATCGACCTGCTCTGCCCCATGGGCAAGGGCCAACGTGCACTCATCGTCGCCTCGGCCAAGGCGGGCAAGACGATGGTGTTGCAGTCCATCGCCCAGGGGGTGAGCGTCAATTACCCCGGCGCCGACCTTTTCATCCTGCTCGTGGATGAGCGTCCCGAGGAGGTTTTCGAGATGGAGGCCGCCGGCGTGGGCGAGGTCATCGCTTCGAGCTTTGACAACCCGGCCCAGCGCCACGTAGCCGTGGCCGAGCTGACGCTCGAACGAGCCCGCAGGCGAGTTGAGATGGGGGATGACGTGGTGCTGATCGTCGATTCTCTCACCCGCCTGGCCCGGGCCTACAACACCGTCGAAAAGGGTACCGGCCGCACCCTCTCAGGCGGGTTGGATGCCCAGTCGCTGGAGAAGCCGAAGCGGTTTCTGGGCAGCGCCCGCCGGATCGACCCATCGCAGAGCGGCGGCTCACTCACTATCATCGCCACCGCCCTGGTAGACACCGGCAGCAAGATGGATCAGGTGATTTTCGAGGAGTTCAAGGGAACGGGGAACAGCGAGCTGGTGCTGAGCCGGGAGCTGGCGGAACGGCGGATCTACCCCGCCATCGACCTGGTTGCCAGTGCCACCCGGCGGGAGGAGCTGCTGCTTCCGGATCAGGCACTCACCGCATCTCGAGCGCTGCGCCAGCGAATTGCGGGAATGACCCCGATCAACGCGATGAACGATCTGCTCACCGACCTGAAGCGCTATCCTACCAACGAAGAGTTGATCCGGTCCATCAATGCCGGGTGATAGGGATCTAGTTCCCCGCTGACCTGGCTATCGCCGCCAGGCGGTTGTCGATCTCCCCTTTCGGAAGCCACCTGCCGCGAAGCATGACCCCTGCCCGCCGGGTAGTGTTCTTCACATCGCTCAGGGGGTTGGCGTCGAGCAGAACCAGGTCGGCCCGCTTGCCCACTCCGATGGTCCCGGAGGTGGACAGCGTGCCGAAAAATACCGCTACGTTTCGGGTGCCGGTCTCGAGTGCCTGATAGGGGGTGAGGCCTGCCACCACCAGCGCCGCGAGCTCCCGGTGGGTCGAGAAACCCGGCACGTTGTAGATCTGCGGGGCGTCAGACCCGAGCAGCAAGCCGGCCCGTCCTGCATGCAGCGCCTTAATCAGCTTCCGGCGCACCAGCATGACCCGGCGGGCCGACTCCTTCGATGAGCCGGTTTCCTTCAAGAGCGATCTCTTGGTCTCGGCCCACTTGGAGAGAGTGCCGGGCGAGACGTACCGCATCTCGGGGCGCCGCTGAAGCGCCTCGACGCTCTCTCCCGGCAGCAGATTCTCCATCAGTATCTGAGTCGGGACGTTCCATACCCCGGCGCTCCGGGTAGCCTCGACCAAGGCCGGCAACCTGGATTCCTCGAGGTGCTCGCCGAGGTTGAGCCCGAAAAATTCCGACTCAGCCGCCGTTACCGGCGATCCATCACGCACCATCGCTTCGACGTAGCCGTCGAGGTGATCGATGGTGGCATAGCCAGCCTCGAGTGCCCTCGCGAGTCCCACGTCCAGCGGCACGTGACCGGAAAAGCGGATGCCCGCCCGTTTGGCGGTGGCCGCCAGGGTGTCGAACACCTCGCCGGCCACGCCGGGGTGGATCTTGAGGAAGTCGTATCCGGCGGCCTTCTGCTCGGCCACCATCCTGGCTGCCGCCCCGGGAGTCGGCACACTGGTCCCGTTGAGCGAAGGCCCCGAGGTATAGATCGTGGGGCTGAGCAACTCATTTCGGGCCGCGCGCGCCCGAAGATCCAGGTGACGCGGATGCCCCAGCATGCCGCGTATCGTGGTTACTCCGCCGGACACATAGAGGAACAACGTGCGCTCGACGACACTGTCAGGCGTCTCACCGCCCGGAATGTGCGCGTGCATCTCCGCCAGGCCGGGGATCAGGAACTTGCCTCGCCCGTCCACCTTTACGCCGCCCGCAGGCACCTTGACCCGGTCGCTCGGACCCATCGCCACGATCCGGCCGCCCCGTATCACCACCGTCTGGCGCGGGATGGTCCGCTCCCGATCCATCGGGATCACGGTGACGTCCACGAACGCCACGACTGAGTCGGCAGTTTTGGCGGGGGCCGCAGTGAGAAGCAGAACAGCGGAGACCAGCTGCAGCATGCGATCAGCTCCTGGTGGCGGCGGCGCGGTTGGCTCGCTCGAATTCCATCATGAACGCCACCAGTGCCTCGACCGACGCCGCGGGGCATGCGTTGTAGATGCTGGCCCGCATACCGCCGGCCGAGCGGTGGCCTTTGAGCCCGTCCAGACCGCGCTTGGCGGCTTCCTTCACGAACTTCTCCTCCAACTCCTCGGTCGGTGCCCGGAAGCAGATATTCATCCGTGACCGGCTGTCCGGCTGGGCCGTGGCCCGAAAGAAATCGCTGGCGTCGAGGTAGTCGTACAGAGTGCGCGCCTTAGCCTCGTTGCGCTGGGCCATAGCCGCGAGCCCACCCTGCGATTGAATCCATTTGAAGACCTCGCCCATCACGTAGATCCCAAACGTCGGCGCGGTGTTGTAGAGCGATTTCTCCGCGACATGGGTCCGGTATTGCAGCATCGTGGGCAAGGTCTTGGGCCCTCGCTCGACGAGGTCGTCCCGCATGATGACCAGTACGACTCCAGCCGGCCCCAGGTTTTTCTGGGCGCCCGCATAGATCATCCCGTACTTCCGCACGTCGATCGGGCGGCTGTACATGTCGCTGGACGTGTCGGCTATCAGGGGAGCGTTCGGCGGCACCACGGGCTCGCTGGTCCATTGCGTGCCGTAAATGGTGTTGTTGGTGGTGAGATGGACGTACGCCGGGTCGGTGGAATAGCGGATCTCGTCCGGCGTGGGGATTCGGTCGAACTTGGTGGCCTCGCCGGTGGCCGCGATGTGGACCTTGCCCAGCTGTTTGGCCTCCTTGACCGCCTTCTGGGACCAGACTCCGGTCACCAGGTAGTCGGCGGTGCGGTCGGCCAGCAATAGATTCATCGGGATCATCGAGAACTGCAGGGAGGCTCCGCCCTGGAGGAACAGCACCCGGTAGTTGTCCGGAATCCCGGCCAGATCGCGGCAGGCCTGCTCGGCCTCGTTGATGATCCGGTCGAACACCTTCCCGCGATGACTGTGCTCCATGATCCCGATTCCACTACCGGCCACGTTCCAGATGGCTTCCTGCGCCTTCCGGAGAACGGGCTCGGGGAGAACTGCGGGGCCGGCGCTGAAGTTGTGAATGCGGTCTGTCATAGGAGTCGGGGCTATGGGCTATTGGCTATTGGCTATTGGCTATTGGCTATTGGCAACAACAATACATCACTTGCCGTCTCGCGCGCCCCGCCCATCGAGCTCGCTCAGCTCCGCACTGATGATGTCGGAGTTGCCCTCTCTGATGCGCTTCAGCGCGGGTTCCTCCGGCTGGCCGTCGAGGTGGATCCGGGCCAGCGTGGCCTGCGCCCCGTGATAGATGATGTTCTCGACCTCTTCCACGTTGATCGAGGCACCAGCCAGGACGCCGAAAACATGGGCCAGCACACCGGGTCGGTTTCGGTGTCGAATGGTGAGCACGTGCGTTGCCGAGCTCTTGGCCAGGCGGTTGACGACGTTGGGGACCTCACCGGTGGCCTGAAACGACTGCACGATTCGGATCACCTCGTGCGCGATGGCCACCTGAGCCTGTTCGGTCGAGGCTCCGACGTGGTGGGTTCCGTATACCCCGGGGCTCTGGACCACCGGGTTGGAGAACTCCCCCGTGCCGCCGGCCGGTTCATGCTGGAAGACGTCGAGCCCGGCGCGGATGCCCTTGTCGCGGACGGCCTGCAGGAGTGCTGCCTCGTCCACCACTGACCCGCGCGAGGTGTTCAACAGGTAGGCTCCCGCCTTCATGGCCGCCAGGAACTCCGCGTTCACCAGGTTCCTGGTCTCGGCATTGGCTGCCACGTTGATGGTGACCGCGTCCGCCTCCCGCGCCACATCGAGCGGCGTCTGGGCATAGGCGATCCCCAGGCGATCAGCCTCCTCATGCGTCAGACTCCGCGACCAGGCTACGACCCGCATGCCGAAGGCCTGGGCCCGCACCGCCACCTCCCGGCCGATCTGACCCAGACCGACGATTCCAAGCGTTCGGCCAAAGAGACCTCGGCCCTTGGAGTAGGCGGCCTTGTTCCATTTACCCTGGCGCAGTTCAGCCACCTGATCGGGAATGCGCCGGTCGCACGCGAGCAGCAGTGCCATCACCAGCTCCGCCACGGCGATCGAGTTCTTGCCGGGGCAATTGGACACGAAGACGCCGAGCTCGGAGGCCGCCGTGACATCGATGGTATCGATTCCGGCGCCGGCGCGGATGACCAGCGTCAGCGCGGTACCGGCCCGAAGGGTGTCCGCGCTGACCTTCTTGCTGCGGACGATCAGAATGTGCGGATCGATCTGCCGGAGCAGTGCCGGGAGCGCCTCAGCCTTCACCTCGGCCTCGGAGACTACGGTGCAGCCGAGCTCCTTGAGCCCGTCGATCCCGACCTTTTCGAATTTGTCTGCTATCAAGACCTTCATCGATGCTCCGAAGGGGAAATAGACTTCCTAGAACGTATGCACAAACAAGCCGCTCCGCAGCTTGGGCTCGAACCACGTGCTCTTGGGTGGCATAATGGCGCCCGCGTCCGAGACCGCCATCAATTGCTCCACGGTGGTCGGATACAGCGAAAAGGCGATGGCCATCTCGCCTGATTTCACCCGGCGCTCGAGCTCGGCAGTGCCTCGAATGCCGCCCACGAAATCGAGCCGCTTGTCCGTGCGCGGGTCACCCACCCCCAGTATGGGGCCCAGCACCTGATCCTGGAGCAACGACACGTCCAATGATCCAATCGGATCGCTGCGGTCGAGCCGCTCCTCGGACAGCTCGACCCGGTACCAGGCCTCGGCCAGATACACACAGAACGTCCCCGACCGGGGTGGGCGAGGATCGTCGGCGGGCACCACCCGGCCCACCTGCCGCAGCGCCTGGAGCACCTCTGGCGGAGACTTACCAGCCAGGTCCCGAACCACCCGATTGTAGGGCATGATGGTGAGCTGGTCGGCGGGAAACAGCACCGCGAGGAACCAGTTGTACTCCTCGTCGCCTCGATGGCTGGGGTCGGCGGCCCGCCTCTCCTTCCCCGCCCGCCAGGCACTCGCCGAGCGGTGATGGCCATCGGCTACGTACGCATGCGGCACGTTTCGGAAGGCCTCTACCCATGACGACGGATCGGAGATCCGCCAGACGGTGTGCCGAACCCCGTCCGGAGCCGTGAAGTCGTGCGTCGGATCAGTAGCCACCACCGCCTCGGAGAGTGCGTCGATGCGTGGAAGGCCGCGGTAGGTGAGAAACACGGGCTCGGCGTGGGCCTCGAGCGTGAGCACATGCCGGGTCCGGTCGTCCTCCTTGTCCTGTCGAGTCTTCTCGTGCTTCCGGATGACATCCTGCTCGTAGTCGTCGATGTGCACGCAGCCTACCACGCCGGTCTGAACCCGGCCGCCCATGATCTGGCGGTAGAGATACAGCGCCCGGGCGCCTTCGCGCACCAGTACGCCCTGGGCGACAAAGCGGTCGAGTGCTTCCCGCGCCGTGCGATAGATCCGGGGATCGTGTGGATCGACATCTGGGGGGAGATCGATGTCCGCCCGTCCGACGTGGAGAAAACTGTGGGGATTCCCCAGCGCCAACTCACAGGCCTCGTCCCGGTTCACCACGTCGTAGGGCACCGCGGCGACCCGGGGGGCCAGGGCGGGCTTGGGGCAAACAGCGTCAAAAGGATGGAGTCGCACGGATTACACAGCCTGGGTGAATGGGGACACTATCGGCCCGGCGTCACAAACCGCTCAGAGGCACCGAGTACGGCATCCACCAGCAACGCCAGCAGGGCGGCGGGGAGGGCGCCGGACAGGATCATCCTCGTGTCCGACAGCGCCAGTCCCGCGGCAATGGGATCCCCCAGGCCCCCCGCTCCAATGAAGGCGGCGAGAGTCGCGGTGCCCACATTGATCACGGCGGCGGTACGAATTCCAGCCATGATGACCGGAGCCGCGAGTGGCAGCCGAACGTAACGCAGGACCTGCCCCGGTGTCATGCCCAGAGCCCATGCCGCGCCAACCGCCTCCGGGGCTGCGTCTCTGACACCGGTGTAGGTGTTGCGGAGGATAGGGTAGAGAGAATAAAGGAAGAGTGCGACCAATGCGGGAACCACCCCGATGCCAAGGAGCGGAATCATGAACGCCAGCAGGGCGATGCTGGGCAGGGTTTGCAGCAGTCCTACGCTCCGGATCACGGACTCTGCCACGCGCCGGCTTCGCTCCAGTGCAAGCCCTAGTGGCAGCGCTACCGCAATGGCGCCGGCCAGGGAGACACCCACCAGGAGAAGATGCCGGAGGGTCAGGCTCGAGATTGTGCCGCGCTGACTCCAGAGGTAGGGAAAGACGCCGCTCCCCGCTCCTTCCGTTGCCGGTCTCGATCCGGAAGGTCCCGCTCCCGTCAGGCCGAGATTCAGCAGCGCCGCCGCGGCCACCCGGGGAACGGGAACTCCATCCACTTCGATGCGCCGGTTGAGCCGCCGCATGTCGGTCTCAGTGAGCAGTCCGCTCAGCTCCGCCAGCACGGCCGCCGCGGCCGGTGAGTCACGCAGCAATGCCGGGCTGACCAGTGCGGCGGCCTCATAGGGCGGGAAAAAGCGCCGATCGTCCTCCAGCACCACGAGATCGTAGCGAGCGATGAATCCATCGGTGGAGTACCCGTCGATCACGTCCACCTCCCCGGCGGCAAGCGCCTGATACTTCACCGCGGCCAGAAGCGCGCGCACCGAGCCGAAGCGAAGGCCATAGGCCTTCCCCAGGCCCGGCAGGCCGTCGGGTCGCCCGATGAAATCGGGTGTGAGTCCTGCCCGCAGGGTCTGTGATACTCGGGCCAGATCGCTGAGTGTAGAAAGGCTCAGTTTCCTGGCCGTCTCCCGCCGCACGGCTATGGCATACGTGTTTTGAAAGCCGAGCGGCGGGAGCCACCGCACCCCGTAGCGCTCGCTGAACTCGCGGGACACCTGGCGGAAGACCTGGCGGGGGTCCGGGCTGGGACGCTCGCCCAATATCGCCAGCAGTCCCGTGCCGGTGTATTCCGGGTACACATCGATGGAGTTGGTTCGAAGCGCCCTGAATGCGATCTCGGTGGCGCCGAGGCCGAGCCGCCGGTCGACGGCGAAGTGCCTGGCCTCCAGCAACTGCGCGAACATCTCCGCCAGCAGGAACGACTCACCAAATGGCTTCGAGGCGACGACGATCGTTCGGTCGGGACGGTCCTGCGCGCCCGCAAGGGTAGATGCCCCCAGGAGCAAGGCCAGACCTCCGCGAAAACCGGAGAGCCGACTCACGCGGCCAACACTCGCGCCCGCAGCAATAGCTGGCGCACATACTCCGTGGCAGGAGCGTCACGAAGCTGGCTGGGACTGCCCTCCTGCTCGACCCGGCCCTGGTGCAGCACCACGATCCGGTCGGCCAGGAGGAAGGCCTCGTTCAGGTCGTGCGTCACCAGAACAGCCGAGATTTTCAGCTCCCGTCGAATCCCGTCGAATGCAACCTGAAGATCCGCGCGGGTAATGGCGTCCAGGGCCCCGAATGGCTCATCGAGCAGAATGACGTCCGGCCGGGCCGCAAGCGCGCGTGCCACCGCGACGCGCTGGCGTTGCCCGCCGGAGAGCTCTCGAGGCCAGCGATCGGCAAAGACCGCCGGCTCGAGCCCAACCAGGGCGAGCGCACGCTCGGCCAGCTCGTTGCGGTTCTGCATCCGGCGCAGCCAGGGAACCAGCTCGACGTTACGGCGGACTCGCCAGTGGGGCAGAAGCCCGCCATCCTG
>JBKJZM010000249.1:0-29872 GCA_046715295.1 Gemmatimonadales bacterium
CACGATGACCAACGCCCAGGTGAACGCGGCACTCTCCGGGAGCGATCTGATCGTGTTCCTGCGGGCTGGCACCTACCAGGGAAACCTGGATTTCTCGGGCAGCAACGTGACCCTCTTCGGCGAGGGGTCGCAGGGCGGGACGGTCACGATCAACGGCAACGTCACCGTAAGCGGCAGCGGCAATCGGCTGCGCGGCGCGCGGATTACGGGGAACCTGTCGGTGCCGGGGAGCAATGCCGGCATCTCGTACAGCCGTGTGGCGGGGCCCGTGACTATCGACGGGAGCAACGCGGTATTGCTGAACAATGCATTCTGCGGGGCTGCCACCGTGGCCGGCAGCAACCTTCATGCGTTGGGCAATGCGGGGCTCGCCCCGCTGGCTGCTCCGAGTGGCGGGTGCTGAGGATGGCGATAAGAATTCCGCGGGAAATGAGCCGCCCCTTCGGGGGCGGTTCTATTTTCAGGGGACTGGGTTCGCAGGCGCCCCCTGTCTGCTGACCCGCAACTTGTGTGACATTCAGGGAGTTTCGTCGTATTAAGGAGGTATGCCCCAACAAATGCTCGACCCGCCGAACGCCTTGAGTGCTGCGGAGGTCGCTGGGAGGGGGACGCCGCCGGCGGTCTGCGGCGCTTGGTACAAGGCATATGGCGGGCAGCTATATAGCTATCTCCGGTTCCATCTGTCCTCCCCGGACCTCGCCGAAGACCTAACGGCCGAAGTCTTCCTCAGGGCGCTTCGCTCGTTCGATCACTTCGATCCATCAGCCGGTACTCCCAGGGCCTGGCTCTTTCGCATCGCGCAGAACGCGCTTCGGGACCATCTGCGTCAGGCGAAGCGCCGACAGGTGCTGCCGATCTCCGGAATGCGGGACCTCAGGTGCGAGGCACCGTCGCCCGAAGAACGGCTCCTCTGGGAGGAGGAAGTGGCCGGGCTGCTGGTGGCCATGGCGGGGCTTCCCGCTAAGGATCGGGAGGTCATCGGCCTCTGCTATGGCGGCGAGATCTCGATGGCCGAAGCCGGCGAGGTCCTCGGTCTGAGCGCCGCCGCCACCAGAACCAGGCTCTGGCGGGCGCTGGGTCGTCTTCGTAAGGTGCTGGTTAGATGAAGGAAATGCCGGACGATCTGCGCGACCTCGATCGCAAGCTGCGCTCGGTGCGCTTTGGCCCTCGAGCTTCCTTTGAGCCCGAGCTGCTGGGGGGGCTCCGGCGCGGTGACTCGCCGAGTGGGCGCGGGCAAGTGAACCTCCGCCGCCACCTGGCCACCGCAGCGGTCGCCGTGCTTGCCGCGGGTGGCGCCCTGGTACTCGCCAACTTCGGATCTCTCACCGACACCAATGCCGTGACGGTGGATCGCTGCTGCTACGACCTCGACGGTGGTGGGGACGCGGACGATGGGGTGCTTATCCTGGCCGAGCGCGATGACCGGGTGCACCGTCTCCGTGTCTATGAGGATCTGGATGGCTCGAGAAGCTTCACCCCGACGGACCGTGTGCGTCTCGATCGCGGCAGCAGGCCGGCCCTCCATGGGCTGGCAGGTGAGGACATAGTCACGATCGAGCGGTGCTGCCTCGATTTCGACGGGGGTGGTCCGGACGACGATGGGCTGCTCGTCATGGGCGTTCCCCCCGACCGCGTCCTCATGGCGGCCATCTATGAGACCGAGGCGAAGGCCACGTCTCGAGGATCCCCTCCCTCCTCCTGGCCGCTGCGCTGACTCTCTCCCAAGGAAATCGTCGATGCCGTTATCCGGTCTGGGTGCCACGCTTGCCGCGGCGATCATACTCTCCGCTCCGCTCGCCGCGCAGCAGGTGGATACTCTTGGGCGGGATACAACCCGGGTGACCACGCTCGAGACGATCGAGGTCACCGGCTCGATTGCTCCCACCGCCGGACCCCTGATCGGCTCCGGCATACCGGCGCGCATCTCGACGGTCACCGGCGAGGCCATCGACGCCTGGGAACCAAGACTGCTTGCCGACGCCCTTGCCACCCAGCCAGGTATCTCGATCTATGATGACCTCGGCACGCCTTTCAAGCTGAATCTCAGCACCCGCGGCTTTAATGTGGGCCCGGTCGTAGGGCTGCCGCCGGGCATCTCGGTCTTTCTGGATGGGGTGCGCCAAAACGAGCCCGACGCGGCCGAGGTGAACTTCGATCTGCTGCCGATGGAGCACGTGCAACGCGTCGAGCTCCTCAGCGGCTCCGGGTCGCTGCTCGGCCCGAATTCCCTGGGCGGGGCCATCAACCTCATCACCCGTCGCGGCAGCGGCCCTCTCGAGGCCGAGGCCGAGATTTCGGGCGGTTCCTTCGGGTCCTACTCGAGCGAAGCAGCCCTTGACGGCGTGAGCGGGGGCGGCTGGGATTACTACGTGGCCGGCGGTTATGAGAACGAGGATGGCTGGCGGCAGGCAACCGGAGCTGAAAACCTCAACGGATTCGTCAACCTGGGTCGCCGCGGGCCCGAGCGGGGCATCAGCTTTCAGGCGTTCGGGGCCGAGTCCCGGGCCGAGACCGCCGGCTCGCTGCCCGAGAGCATTTTCGATAGTTCCCCCAAGACCAATTTCACAGTCGGCGATTTCGAAGACCTGAACCAGCTCCAGGGCTCGGTGTCGGGATACGCTCCGCTGGCCAACAGCCGGGGAGCCTTTACGGCCTATGTGCGACGAACCAACGCCGAGCGTTTTAATGTGAACCAGGCCCCCGACAACAACGTGCGCTCGTTCACCGCCAACAGCACCCTCGGCGGCAACCTGGATTGGCGGTTCACCAAGCCGCGGCCGAATGGGAGTTTCTCGCTCCGTCTTGGCGCCGACGGTGCCATTAACCGGGTGCACATCGAGTTGATCGAAGAGAGCCCTACTGATCCTGCTGACCAGACATTGAACACCGATGTCCGCAGCCCGAGCTACGACGTTGCCGGTTATGCGCTGGCCGATCTACGCCTCGACAAAGTCACTTTCTCGGGCGGCTTTCGGTACGACGAGATCCACATTCCGTTCGAGGATGAGCTGGACCCCACTGCCGACACCACCAGCACCTTCAGGCGGCTGAGCCCGCGCGGAGGGGTCAGCCTGGAGGTGGGGCCGGGCGCATCGCTGTACGGTTCGGTAGGGCAGAGCTTTCGGGCCCCGGCCGTGCTGGAGCTGGCATGCGCTGACGAGACCGCGGCTTGTCCGCTGCCGTTTGCGCTGGGTGATGATCCGCCGCTCGATCCGGTTGTGGCTACCACATTCGAGGTTGGCGGTCAGTTCGTACGCGGACCGGCGATCATGACCGCCTCCGTGTATCGCACGAACGTCCGTGACGACATCTCGTTTATCCAGTCGGAGCCCGCTGTGTTCGAGGGCTTCTTCGATAACAACGGCTCGACCCGGCGGGAGGGTGTCGAGCTCGGCGTTCAAGTCTTCCCCAGCGAGCGGCTATCACTGTACGGTAATTATGCCCTCACTCGCGCCACGTTCCGTGATGCCGCCGAGATCTTCAGCATCAGGGCGGATGCGGCTTTCACGGGAGCTCCGCTGGCCGGCGCGAATGCCGTGGCCCCTGGTGACCGGATGCCCCAGGTGCCCGATCACCAGGTAAAGTTCGGCGGGTTACTGAGCTTGGCAAATGGTCTGCAACTCGGCGCCGACGTGAGGTACACCGGCAAGCAGTGGCTTCGCGGTGACGAGGCCAACGAAACGGCTCCGCTCGACGGCTATTTCATGACCAACCTGAGAGCGGGGTTCAGTCGGGCTCGCTGGGAGGTCTCAGCGGTTTTGTGGAACGCCTTGGATTACAAGGGAGCCATATTCGGGACCTTCAACGAAAACCGGCGCGCCGGGGCGCTCGAGCGTTTCCTCACGCCCATGAACGCGAGATCCGTGAAAATCGTACTGCGTCGCGCGTTCGGCGGGTAGAAAACGGCGGACGGCCCGCCCATTCCGGTGACCCTGATCACTGTTTCATGTGAATGGCATCCCCATCCTGTTGGGAGCTCAACTCTGACCTGACAGTGGTGGAGGAAATATGCAGGGTACAGTAGTGGCAGTGCCGGTTCGGGACACCGGTGATGCACTCAAGACATCTCTCGCTGGCGCGCTCAACACCTTCCTTTCAGCTATACCGCGAATCATCGGTTTTGCCGTTGTTCTCGTTGTTGGCTGGATCGTTGCTTCATTGCTGGCCCGTGGCGTCGAGGCGTTGCTGCGCGCAGTCAAGTTCAACGATCTCGCGCGGCGCTCCGGGTTTGCCGCCTTCGTGCAGAAGATGGGGGTCAAGGACGATTCGGCGGGAGTAATTGCCGGCATCGTCAAATGGTTTGTCCGGCTCATCACGCTGGTGGTGGCCTTCGACACGCTCGGGCTTCCGGCCGTGTCCGGCGTGCTCCAGCAGCTACTGCTTTGGCTCCCGAATCTCGTCGTTGCCCTGGTGGTGCTCGTCATCGGGGGCTTGGCGGCGAATGCCTTGTCTCAGTTGGTCCGGGGCGCTACGGCGGAGGCCGGGTTCTCCAATCCCGACCTGCTCGCCACGGTGGCCAAGGTGGCGGTCTGGGGCTTCAGCATCGTCGTGGCCGTCAACCAGCTGGGGATCGCTACCACGCTGATCAACACCCTGCTGGTCGGTCTCGTCGGGGCGTTCTCCATCGCCTTTGGGCTCGCGTTCGGGCTGGGGGGCCGTGATCGCGCGGCCCAGTTGCTCGATAGCTGGGGACAACGCGCCGAGCGGGTCGCTCCAAAGCTGGAAAGAGCAGTCAACGCCGCTCGGGAGCGGGCTCCCGTCGTAATGCGGTCGTCCGGCAATACGGCCGGCAACCCCCAAGTAAATGGCTCCTGGATCACACGGTCCCCGACCGACCGCAGGAAGGTGCCACGGCCCGGCATGCAAGACCGTCGGATCGGTAGCGGCTCTCCCGATTGATGCGGTAATTCTCACCGGCACGCGAGGCCACCGCTCATTGGTGGCCTCGTTGCATTCCCGTCAGCCGGGCGGCTAGCTTTGCCGCGGGGTCGGCCCATCTCCAGATCAACAGGAGCACGAATTTGAAAGTCGCGGTTTGCATCAAGCGGGTGCCGGATATGGAGCTGCGATTCGCGATTGCCCCCGATCGCAAGTCGCTGGCCCCGGCCGGGCTGAAATACGAGATGGGCGACTTCGACGGTTATGCCCTCGAGGTTGGCCTGCAACTGGTGGAGAAACAGGGGGGCGAGGTGGTGGTGATCTCCATCGGTCCCGACGGCGTGCAGGAGATCCTGCGAAAAGGGCTCGCGATGGGTGCGGCCCGCGCGGTGCAGCTCAAGGGGGACGAGGTCCCCTTCGATGGGCTCCCCATCGCCCAGGCTCTGGCCGCCGAGATCAAGGACGGCGGCTACGATCTGATTCTCTTCGGCCGGATGGCCACCGACAGCGCAAACGGCACGGTTGGACCGATGACCGCGGAGCTGCTTGGCCTACCCTGCGTGACCGCCATTTCCCATCTGGAGATCGCCGACGGCCAGGGCACAGCCAGGCGAGAGCTCGAAGGGTCGGCGGAGACGATGCAGTTTCCGCTCCCCGCGGTCCTCACCATCGACGAGGGCATAGCTCGCCCCCGGCTCGCATCGCTCAAAGGGATCATGGCCGCCAAGAAAAAACCGCTGGAGGTGAAGCCGGCTCAACTGGGCGAGGCGCGCCTGGTCGTTGAATCGATGGCGTTGCCGCCCGACCGTCCCCCAGGCCGAATCATCGGCGAGGGTGCCGATGCCGTGCCCGAGCTTGTGCGACTGCTTCAAACCGAAGCCAAGGTGCTGTGATGGTGTCGATCCTGGCGGTGGCGGAATCCCGCAACGGCGAGCTGCGGAAAGTGGCGTTCGAGACGGTGACCGCAGCGCGGCAGGCGGTGGATGCCTCGGCGGGCGGCGAGGTCCATGTGATGCTCTTCGGCGGTTCCGGCATCGCAGCGCGCGCGGAAGCGCTGGGTCGTTATGGTGCTGACCTGGTGATTGTGGTGGAAGACCCTGCGCTCCAGCAGTACAACCCCGAGATGCTCGCCGCCACCGTGACCGAGCGGCTTCAATCAGGGAGCTACCGTGCCGGGTTCTTCTCCGCCTCGGCCCAGGGGCGCGACCTGGCTCCTCGAGTCGCGGCCCGACTCAAGGTGAGCCTCGCCTCTGACGTCACTGGGTTCGAGCTTCAGGGCGACTCAGTCGTCGCCAGCCATCCGGGTTACACCGGAAAGGTGATTGTCACTCTACGTCTGAAGGGCACGCCGGCGCTGCTGTCGCTCCGGCCCGGCGCCATCACCGCGGCGGAGCAGCCACGGACCGCGCGGGTGGAAAAGATCGCTTCGGCAATGGATCCGGCCGACGCCAGGGTGAAGGTGACCGCGCTTGCTCAGAGCGGGGCCGCCAAGCTCGACCTCGGCGAAGCGTCGATCATTGTCAGCGGTGGACGGGGCCTCCGAGCCGCGGAGAACTTCAGGCTGGTCGAGGAACTGGCCGCCGCCCTCGGCAACGCCGCGGTGGGCGCCACTCGCGCGGTTACCGACGACGGGTGGCGTCCGGCCACCGACCAGATCGGGCAGACCGGACGCCTGGTGACCCCGGACCTCTACATTGCGGTGGGGATCTCCGGAGCGGTTCAGCACCTGGCGGGAATGCGGACCGCCAAGACGATCGTGGCAATCAACAAGGACAAGGACGCCCCGATATTCAAGATTGCCGACTATGGGATTGTTGGAGACTTGTTCGAGGTGGTCCCCCGGCTGACGGAGGAGATTCGGAAGGTCCGAAAGGATCACTAGCGAAGATCAGCTACCATCGACTGAATTCTTTCCACTCCTTCAACCACCGCCTCCTCCTCGGGACCAAACGAGAAGCGTACGTAGTGGCGGAAGCGCGAGGGCCGTCCGCTCCGGCGTTTGCCGGGGTTGACGTCAAAGAACTCCCCGGGAACGCAGATGACCTGCCGCTCCAGTGCCGCACGAAAGAACGACATGCCATCGTTGATCGCCGCAGGAAGCGCCGAAACGTCTCCCCAGCAGTAGAAGGTCCCTTCCGGCTCGACATCAAAGCGCACGCCCGCCTGCTTCAGCCCCTGACTCAAAATCTCGCGCTTCCGGAGGAAGGATCGATGGATAGCCGCGGTTTCGGCCCGCACCAGGTCGGCAGCCAGAAGGGGAATGGCCGACCGCTGTAATGGCTTGCTGCCACCACCGTCGAGGAACGAGCCACTACTGGAGACCGCCTCGATCACCGGCTGCGGCGCCACGATCCAGGAGCACCTCCAACCGGGATAGCGCCAGTTCTTGGTCAGGCCATCGAAGAGCACGATCGGGTCGGTGTCGACATCCTCCACGTAGCGGGCCGCGGACACGAAGCCTCCGTTCTGGTCCGAGCCCTGCCAGACGTAGTGGGAATAGAACTCGTCGATCAGGAGCGAGCAGCCCAGCTCGCGCGCTACGCCCACCCAGCTCTCCAGCTCCTGGCCCTGGATGACCTTGCCGGTCGGATTGCACGGGTTGGAGAGCAGCAGGGCAGAGAGTCCTCGCCCGGTGATCTCCCGGCGCAGCTCGTCGAGGGCAAAGTGGTAGCCGGTCTGGCCCTCGAGCAGGATGGGAATCGAGGTGAACAGCTTGAAAATGTCGAGCAGCTCCTCGTAGGCGGTATAATCCGGCAGGAAGTGGCCCAGGTTCACCTCTCCCAGCGCCGCCACCGCGCGAGTGAGCGACGCGCGCCCACCGCCGCAAATGCACACGTTGCGCTCGTTGTACTGCGATGACCTGCCCTTGCGATAGAACTCGTTGTAGAGATCGGCTACCGCACGGCGAAGCTCCCACAGGCCCGGCACCGGAGCGTAGTCCTGGTCTCCCGGTCCGATCTCCACTCGGCCCACCCGTGGCGGGCTGCCGGGCAGTGGTCCGGTCTCCGGTTGTCCCTGTCCGAGATTGCACCAGTCCGGATGGCCGTAGCGATAGCCACGCCGCGCGGCCTCGGCCATGACAAAGATCACGCCGGTGAAGGGAACCGACCGGAAGCCTGGAATAGTCATCTAGAGCACTCGCCGCGGCACGTGCCGCATGTAGGCCTTGTACGCCGGGAACCGGTCCATCAGCCACCTCTCCTCCGCACCCGCCTTCGCCTGGAAATACTGTAGTGCGATGAACCCCATCAGGAGGCCGAGCGTCCAGTTACTCCAAGCCATGGTATAGCCAGCGAGCAGCAGCACCACGCCGGTGTAGATCGGGTGCCGGAAGTGGGCGTAAGCGCCGGTGGTGACGAGATCAGCTCCGGGAAGTGGCTCCGTTCCGGGGGTCAGATTCCTTCCCAGCGATCGAATTCCCCACATCACAACTAGCCCACCCCCAGCCATCACGGCTGCCCCGATCCAGCGAATCCGGTCCGGATCGATCCGGTTCAGGAAGGAATCGGCGGCGCCGAGATTGACATGCCGTGGCAGGAGCGGAGCGGCAAGGCCAACCAGGAAAAACAGGGCGAGCTGCCCCCAGACCCATGGGTCCCGCGCTGCCTTGGCTAGGTCCATGGGTCTAATCTAAGTTCCACCGTCGTTCGAACCCCAAGGAGCGCACTGCCTTGACAGCAATTCTCCCGATCCGCCACCAGCGGGACCTTCCGCTCGATACGCTGATCCTGCGTGACCCACCCAGCCCCGAGGCCATCGAGATGGACGTGGTGGTCGTCGGGGCCGGACCGGCCGGGCTCTCCTGTGCCATCGAGCTTGCCCGGCTGGTGAAGCAGGACCAGGAAACCGGCGGCGGCACGAATGATCTCAACATCGCGGTGCTGGAAAAAGCCGGAAGCCTGGGTGAGCACAACCTCTCGGGTGCAGTGGTCAACCCCACGGCGTTCCAGGAGCTGTTCCCGGACCTTCCAGTCGGGGAGCTCCCGTTTCGGCAGGCGGTGGAGGCGGAGTCCGTGTATCTCCTTACCGAACGCCGGGCGCATCGAATTCCGACGCCACCGACCATGCACAACAAGAGCTATTACACCGCCTCGATTTGTGAGATCGTGCGCTGGCTGGGGGAGCGGGCCGAGGAGCTCGGCATCAACCTGTTCACCGGCTTTCCGGCGGATGGCTTGCTGGTTGACGGTAACGCCGTTCGCGGAGTCCGCACCACTCCATCCGGGCTCGACCGCGGAGGTCAGCCCACGGGCGACTACACCGAGCCGACCGATCTTACCGCCCGGGTGACGGTCATCGCCGAGGGCACCCGTGGTTTGCTGTCTCAGGCATACCGGCAATGGCAAAAAGTCGGCTCGTCCAATCCCCAGCTCTTCGCTCTAGGCGTGAAGGAAGTGTGGGAGACCAAGAGACCCCTCGATCGCGTGGTCCACACCCTGGGGTGGCCGCTGCCAGCCGACGCGTTCGGAGGGAGCTTCATGTACCCGCTGGGTCCGAGTCAGATCGCGATAGGCCTGGTCGTGGGGCTCGACTATCACCAAGCCAGCCTCGACGTGCACCAGCTGCTCCAGCAGATGAAGCTGCATCCGTTTGTCCGCCAGTATCTTGAGGGCGGCCAGCTGCTGGAGTGGGGGGCCAAGACCATTCCCGAGGGGGGCTACTACTCCCTTCCCGAGCGACGCTACGGGGAAGGCATCCTGATGGTTGGAGATGCGGCCGGCTTCGTGGACGTGCCATCGCTCAAGGGCATCCACTACGCCATGCACTCGGGCATTTACGCCGCCCGGGCGGCGTTCTCCGCCCTCAAGGCGGGAGACGGTGCCGCGCCCGCGCTGGCATTGTACGACCGCATGGTGAACGAGAGCTATATCGCGACCGATCTATACCGGACCCGAAACATGCGCCTGGCCTTCAAGGACGGCTTCTTCCTCGGCGGCGCCAAGGCAGGACTGATGACCCTCACCGGCGGGCGCTTTCCTGGTGGCAGGATCGAGATGTCGGATGATGCCTCCGCCCCCCGCGTGCTCACGCCCGAAACTGGGTTCGTCGCCGACAACGTGCTGACCTTCGGCAAGTTGGACGCAGTCTTCAAGTCGGGAAACGCCACCCGGGACACCATCCCCTCGCACCTCCTGGTGGGAAGGGACATTTCTCCCGCAGTAGCTGACTTTTATGCCCATCTATGTCCGGCTGGGGTTTATGAGCGGGTGGGGGACGAGCTCCGGGTGAACGCACCCAATTGTGTGGATTGCAAGGCCACCGATGTGCTCGGTCCCCGGTGGACTCCGCGGGAAGGCGGCAGCGGGCCAAAATACCGTCTTATGTGACGACCCCTTGAATCAAGCTGCAATTGTCTGCAGTAGCATATCCACTCATCAACGAGGCACTTGCCGCCAATTAAGTTCTGAGCCGAAACTCACCTGCAGCACTCCTTGACACCGTCGTATTCTTATGACTTGTGAGAACCTCTCCGCCTTCCGAGAATAGGTATACCTCTTCTGCGCCGGTTCGATGCGGGAGGAATCTATGGCTCGAGCTCGACACATCTACGGCCTCGTGCTGGCTCTGAGCGTGGGTGCTGCTCATGCGGCGCCGGCCCAGAGCTCGAACGCGACGTGGCAGGCGACCCCGGCGTCGATCCTCAAGTCCGCATTGAGGAACGTCGTGGCCGCGCAGGACAAGTACCGCGCGACGCACCCGGGCTTCGCTAGCTCGGTGGAGGCGTTGCGGGTGAGTCCTGGCACCGACGTAAAAGTCCAGATCCTCGGTGTCACGCCGAGTGGCTGGCGCGCCAAGGCCACCCACAAGGCGCGCCCGGGACGGAGCTGTGTGGTGTTCGTAGGCAAGCTGAGGAAAACCGAGTTCCCTCGAACCGATGGGGACGGCGAGATGGCTGGAGAGGAGAGAGTACCGCTCTGTGACCGGATGGAGTAAGGCCGGACCTGTGGTCGGAACAAGGCAAGAGCCCCACCCAAACCTGCGTCCGCATGGCCTGATCAGCCACGCCTGGCGCTGGGGCGCCGGCTTCATTTCGGCCGGTGCAGGGCTGGTGTCGATTCTCTCGTACACCCACTCGATGAAGGCCAAGTTCGACCCTGATTCGGTGGCGGTCAGCGGGGTAACGGCGGTGCGGTGGGTGGGCATCACGCCGGCTTTGGACACTGCCCGCTCGATCGGCGACACGATCAACCTGGCGGTCACCGCGACGGACCCCCGCGGTAATGCGTTACTGGGAGCACCGACGGCGTGGAGCACCAACGACTCGATCGTGGCCTCGGTGGACAGCGCCGGAACCGTCGTGGCTCGGAGCGCGGGAACAGCCGCAATCGCAGTGACCGTAGGCCGGAAGGTGGCCACCGCGCACGTCGTGGTGCGGCAACGGCCGGCCGAGGTCCGGATCGTGGGCGACTCGATCCTCCGGGTACCCGAAGGGGAGCGAGGCCAGGTGGTGGGGTATGTGGCCGACGCGCGGCGGCAGAAGATCCTGGGCCTGTCGGTCCGGTGGCGGTCCGCCGATCCCTCCGTCGCCGCGGTGGACAGCATTGGAAACGTGACGGGAACCGCCCCTGGGCGGACAGTTTTCACCGCGATGCACGAGGGGATGGTCACCCAGCTTCCGGCCGAGGTGTACCCGGTCCCCGCCTCCCTGACGCTGCTCGGCGGCGACGGGCAGCGCGCACCGGCGGGACGGCAGATCGCCAACCCGGTTGCGGTGCAAGTGGTTTCGCGGAACGGCAGGCCGATCGAAGGCGTTCCAGTTCGGTTCGTCCTTCCGGAAGGTGCCGGGGCGACGGACCCCCAATCGGGCAGCTCCGACGCCCAGGGCATCGTCCGGGCGACCTGGACGCTCGCCGGGGTTCCGGGTCGCCAGTCGCTGGCGGTCAGCGCCGAGGGAGTGCCGAGCCACACGGTTATTACTGCCGAAGCCGAGCCGGTCGGTGCCAACACCCGATTGGCTCAGGTCAGTGAAAGTCTCGAGGGTCCGGCCGGCGGAGCGCTCCCGGAGCCTGTGGTGGTTCGGGTGACGGATTCCAGCGGCGCGGCCTTGGCGGATGTTCCGGTCGCCTGGTCGGCGGATGACAACGGAAGCGTCGTGGCATCCGAGTCGCGAACCGACTCATTGGGTGAGGCTCGGGGCCGCTGGACGTTGGGGCCCAAGTCGGGAGCTCAGCGGGCTTACGTGCAGGTTGGGAGCCCGCGCGCCGTGCCGCGTTTCGTGGTAAGCGCAACTGCGCAAGCGGGCCGGGCGGCGACGGTCGCCGTGGTCGCGGTCGCCAAGCGTGAAGGCTCTGTGAGCAAGGTGCTCAAGCCATTGGTCGAGCTGCGGGTGCTGGATCGGGCCAAGAATCCGGTGCCGGGAGTGTCTGTCAGCCTGTTGCCGGTCCACGGCACCGTGGACGACAGCATCCTGACCACCGATTCGACCGGTCGAGTCCTGGTGTCATGGACTCTTGGGCGCACCGCCGGGTTGCACCGCATGAACGCCCGGGTGGAGGGTATCGAGCGACCGGTGGAGATCTCGGCTCGAGCCCGCCCCGCCGCGCCGGCCAATCTGGCCTTTGTGGAGCCCAAGGCTGGCACGGCAAATCGAGCGGTGCAGTCGCTGGACGCCGACCTGACCGATGCCTACGGCAATCCCGTGGCGGATCAGCCGGTGGTGTTCAGCACCAAGTTCGGCAGTGTCAGTCCGGCCCGGGTGATGACCGACGCACGCGGTCGGGCGCACACCCGCTGGACGCCCGGATCCAAGGTTGGGGAACGCACCCTGCTGGCGGCGGTGAAAGGCTCGGACGCCCGCGCCACCTTTGTTTTGAAGGCACCAGAGCCGGCCACGCCGGCCAGGAAAGTTGTACCGAGCAAGAAAGACGCGCCGGCGAAGAAGCCGGCTGTGAAACGCGCAGCACTATAGGAAGTACCACCACCACGTTCGTACTGGTCCAACAGAAAGAGTGTTCAACACGTTCGTACGGGTCCCCGGAGTCTGAACCAGTTCACGCTTAACGAGAGGGCATTTAACCGTAGTTCCACCTTCGCGGCATGGAGGAAATATGACCGGCCCACGCATCCCCACTGTGTACCCGCACCGCCGTCGGGCACGGCATCTCCTGCCATTTCTCCTGGCCATCGTTGCGAGCCCGCTCGCGTGCACCAACGACCAGCCCACCGGGCCTGGCTCCATTGAGAGCGGTCCGTCAACTGCGTCGACCCGGGCACATCCGTACCTCGCGAGCAAGGCCGGTCAGTCGGTCCAGGCTAGCGCCATGCGCGCGGCCCTGTCCCGGGCCCCGGTGAGCATGGCGGCTGCCGCTTTGCCGCCGGGCACCGGCCCGAAGGTGCTCATTCTGGCCGACGTCGATGGTCCATCGACGACAGCTCTGGCCAACAGCATCGTCAACGCGGGTTTCCACGTGGGCGTCAAGCGCGCCCCCGAGTACAACTGGTTCGGGAGCAATCCGTCCCTCGATGGATATGACGTCGTGATCCACCTGAATGGCTTTACCTACAACGTAGGTCTGGCTCCGGGCGCGCAGAGCGCGCTGAAGACGTTCGTGTCCAACGGCGGCGGCTTCGTCGGCGGCCAGTGGAATGGCTACGAAGAGGTAGTGAGCCAGCAGAGCCAGATGTCGGAGCTGGTGCTCCTTGGCGCGTCCGCGGAGGAGGCTGAGAGCTGCGGGCAGTGCGAGGTCACCTACAACACGGTATCGGGGCAGGAGAGCCACCCCGTCCTTGCGGGGCTTCCTTCCTCGTTCACCATCCAGGCGGATGGTCACGATGCGTCTCCGAAATCTGGCAACGACCCGTCAACGGTCGTCCTCATGCGGGTGCCGAGCGGAGGCCCGGCCGTGCTTGCCAGCCAGCTGGGCAGCGGCAAAGTCGTGAACTTCAGCTTTGTGCCCAACTACGCCGACTTCGCGGCAGACCGGCACAGCCTGGAAGACGCGAAGGTTCAGCAACTGTATATCAACGCCGTGCGGTGGCAGTCAGGCTCGGCCGGCATCGAGGGTGGTGGAACCCTCGACAGCGATGCCGATGCCATTCTCGACGGCACCGACAACTGTGTCTACAATGAGAACCCCGACCAGCTGAACACCGACGGCGACGCTCTGGGCGACTCGTGCGACCCGGACGATGACGGGGACACTGTCCTGGACGATGAGGACAATTGCCCGGTGGTGGCCAATGCCGACCAGGCTGATGCGGATGGCGACTGGATCGGGGACCTCTGCGACGAGGCCCAGACGCTGCCACAGACCATTACGTTCGATCCACTGTCCGACAAGACTTTCGGAGACCCGGCCTTTACGGTCAGCGCCACGGCCAGCTCGGGTCTGCCGGTGAGCTTACTTGTCAGCGGAGATTGTGTCATTACCGGAAGCACCATCACGATCACGGCTGCCGGTATGTGCACCGTCTATGCCCAGCAACCGGGCAACAACGTATACACGTTCGCTGATGACGTGGTGCGGTCGTTCAACATTGCCAAGGCGCCGGCGGTCATTACTGTCGGCACCGAATTCACCTATGACGGCACCGTCCATCAGGCGACGGTGACCACCAACCCGGCAGGGCTGAGTGGTATGACGGTGACATATACGTTGGCCGGGTCACCCATAACCCAACCGATCAATGCTGGGGTGTACCAGGTACTGGTCACCCTCGACAATCAGAACTATCAGGCCCCGGCCACCCCCGGTACCCTCACGATTCACCGGGCGGTGTCCGTAATCCAGTGGGCCTCACCGGCGGCAATAACTGCCGGTACCCCGCTTGGGGATACCCAGCTCAATGCGAGTGCGTCGGATATTGGCGGCACCAGTCTGGCCGGTTCGTTTGTGTACCTGCCGGCCGCAGGCACGGTGCTGGCCGCCGGAACGGACCGGCCGATCTCGGTCGAGTTCATTCCGAGCAGTGACAACTACAGTCGGGTCATCAAGACCGTGACCATCACCGTTACACCGGTCGTGGTGCCGCCCACCCCCAGTGGGCTCACGTTCAGGGGCTTCTTCCGGCCGGTGCACAACCTGCCGGCGGTCAACCGGATGACAGCTGGCCGCGCCCTCTCGGTGAAGTTCGCGGTCGAGGGATCCAGCGGGTTACGGGTCCTGCAGGCAGGCTCGCCGACGTCGGTTCCGATGGCGTGCAGCGCGGCGCCGTCCGAAAGCACCGTCGAGGAAACGTCGGAGGTCGCAGCCAGCAGTCTGCGTGTCTCCGGTACGAGCTACACCTACTTGTGGAAGACCAGCTCCACCTGGGCCGGCACTTGCCGGAAGCTGGTGGTGACGCTGGTGGATGGCAGCAGGCACGAGGCGATCTTCCACTTCGTGAAAGCGCCCCGGCGGCATAACGACGGGGATGACCAGGATAAGGGGAAGGGCCAGGATAAGCCCTCCAGGCACGAATCCCGGGATGATCACGACTCGGGTGACAAGCACGCGTCGCGTGAGGAGCGCAAGCCAGGGAAGGGCAACGATTCACGCGGCAGGAAATAACCGGCACTAGGGCCGGGTCAGGCCAGCCGATTCTGGTTGCCCTGGCTCGGCCGTGTCAGCTTTCTCCCAGGACCTTGATAACGACCCGTTTCCGCCGCTGGCCGTCCCACTCTCCGTAGAACACCCGCTGCCAGGGTCCCAGATCGAGCTTGCCCGTGGTGATCGGGACAATGACCTCGTGGCCCATCGTGAGGCTGCGGAGGTGGGCGGCAGCATTGTCTTCGCCGGTCTCATTGTGCCGGTAGCGAGATGGATCCCAGGGGGCGATCGTCTCCTCCAGCCACTTTAAAATGTCCTGCCACAGCCCGGGCTCGTGATCGTTGACGAAGACCGAGGCGCTGATGTGCATGGCGGAGACCAGAACCATTCCTTCTCGCACCCGGCTCGCTCGCACCTGCTCGGCCACCTCGTCAGTGATGTCGATGATTTCCTGGCGGCGCTTGGTCTCGAACCAGAGATAGTGGGTGTGGGTCATCTGAGCAGCTCCTCGAGCCGCACCGCGGTATCGGTCTTCTCGTCCCGATACTTCACGATCACCGGCGCATACAGCCCGATGCCCGCGGCGGCACCCGGCCCGGATTTCACCGGCCGTGTCCCCGGCACCACCACCGCCCCGGCAGGGATCTCGAGCGGTCGATCGCCCTCTCGCCGGTAGACCCGGTCGCGGACGAGATCGAACACCGCGGTGCCGCCCGACAGGATCGTACCCGGTGCCAGCACGGCACGCTCCCGGACGACGGTCCCCTCGTAAACGCCGCAATTGCCCCCGACCAGCACATCGTCCTCGATGATTACCGGCAGAGCGCCCGCAGGCTCCAGCACCCCCCCGATCTGGGCGGCCGCCGACAGGTGCACCCGCCGCCCGATCTGGGCGCAGGAGCCCACCAGGGCGTGGGAATCGACCATCGTACCGTCTCCGACGTAGGCCCCGACATTGATGTACATCGGCGGCATGCAAATTACTGCACTCCCTATGTAACAGCCGTCGCGGATCGCCGAGCCGCCCGGAACGATGCGGACGCCTTGGTCCGGTCCTATGGTGCGGAGCGGGTAGGTGTCTTTGTCGTAGAAGGGAAACGGCCCTCCCGTCGCCGCCGGGCCAGTGCGTCCAAGTCGGAACCCGAGGAGGATGCCGGCCTTGACCCATGCGTTGGCCCGCCAGAGACCGTCCGCGCTCCGCTCGGCGGCGCGCACGGTGCCGGCGTTGAGGGCAACCTTCAGCTCCCGAAACGCTTCTAGCGCCCGAGCCTCCTCCCCCGGTGGAATAATCCCGGCATAGCGTTCGATGGCGGCATGGAGATCGGCCGCTGCCTTGGGCTGCCCCGCTGCCCCGCTGTCCCGCTGTCTCCCCTCAGACATCGGGCACTCCCGCGTGCCGGAGCGCGCTGCGAAGCGCGGCACCGGTGGATTCGTTCACCGGAAGCAGTGGCAGTCGGAGGACGTTCTGAACCCGGCCCATGAGGTGCAGCGCGGCCTTGACCGGTGCGGGATTGGTCTCTAGGAAGTTGGCGTCCATGAGCGGCAGAAGCCGGTAGTGCCAGGCGCGGGCGTGCTCCAGATTTCCCGCAAGCAGGAGGTGCACCAGGGCGGTCATGGCAGCCGGCACTTCGTTGGACACCACGGAGATCAGTCCGTCCCCGCCGGCGGTAATCACGGGGAGGGTGAGCCAGTCGTCTCCCGACAGCACGGTGAAGTCGTCCGGGCGCTCGCGCAGGATGTCCATCACCTGCTTGAGGTCGCCGCTGGCCTCCTTGATGCCCATGACGTTGGGGTGCCGCGCAAGTCTGAGCGCGACGTCGGGTGGGAGGTTGACCGCGGTGCGTCCCGGGACGTTGTACAGGCAGAGTGGCTTGGTCGTGGCGTCGGCGACTGCCGTGAAGTGGCGGTAGAGTCCTTCCGGGGTGGGCTTGTTGTAGTACGGGGTGGCGCTGAGGATGTAGTCGACTCCGACGCCGCACATTCGCCGGGCCTCTTCTACCGCCCGCGCGGTGTCATTGCTCGTGGCGCCCGCCATCACCGGTACCCGGCCTGCCGCCACCTCCACGAACGCGGCCACCACTCGCTGCCGCTCGGTGTCGTCCAGGGTCTGGGCCTCGCCGGTCGATCCGCAGGCTACCAGGAAGTCGATTCCTTCCGCGATCTGCCAATCCACCAGTGCCCGCAACGCCGGGAAATCGATCGACCCCGATTCGGTGAAGGGAGTGACCAGTGCGGTACCGCATCCCTGGAGACGGGTCATGCGCTTGCTCCGAAGAGTACGTGCTCGAAGGTGAACACCCCGGTCTTTCCTGGCAGCCACTCGGCCGCCGTCAAGGCGCCGTCGGCAAACGACTCCCGGTCGCGCGCCACATGGCTCAGCGCCACGCTCTCGTGCGGTCCCTCATAGGTCACCGTGTGGGTGCCCGGCGCGGTCCCGGTGCGCACCGAGGTGATGGGGATTGAGCGGGACGCATCCGAATCGCCCAGCCGATGCTGGAGGAGCAGCGCGGTACCGGACGGAGCGTCGAGCTTGGTGGCGTGGTGCTCCTCTCGTATCGAAGCAACGAACTCCGGACGATGACTGAAACTCCGGGCCAGCTCCCGGGCCGCACGCAGAAAGAGGTGGACACCGGCTGAGAAGTTGGCCGCATGCAGCAGCGCTCCTTGCCGGGCGTCTACCAGGGCCGAGAGTCGAGGCAGGGCCTCAGTCCAGCCAGTGGTCCCGGTAATAGTCGGGATTCCAAGCTCGATCAGGCGCTCCAGGTTGGAGACCGCCGCCTCGGGCCGGGTAAATTCGATTGCCACATCGGCTCCCGCGAGCCGCTCACGCGTCAGGGCCCGTCCGCCCGCGTTGTCACTGGACTCCACGACCGTATGGATGACGTGGCCCCGCTGCGACCCCAGGGCTGCCACAGCCTTGCCCATCCGACCGTTTCCAACAATAGCAATGCGCATCCGAGCTAACATGACCCGAAAAATTCCTGGTGTAAGCGCCGCACCACATCGGGACCGTCCTCCTCCCGCACCACGAACGTCATGTTGATCGCCGACGCTCCCTGGGAAATAATCTCGACATTTGCCGGCCACACCGCATTGAAGACCCGGCCCGCCAAACCGGGAGTGTGCCGCAGTCCGACGCCGACGATCGCAACGATGGCCCGGCGCTCTTCGATCCACACTTCGCCCAGCTCGCCGAGATCGTGAGTGATCTGATCGAGACGCGAACGGTCCTCGATGGTGATTGAAATGCTCACCTCTCCGCTGGCCAGCACGTCTACCACCGTCTCGTGCCGCTCGAATACCTCGAAAAGGGCGCGCAGAAACCCGTAAGCGCCGAGCATCCGCGGCGCCCGGATGTTGACTACCGTGATGCCCCGCTTCCAGGAGATCGAGCGGATCGGAGAGTCTCCCATGCGCTCCAGCTCGGCCTGGGGTCCGATGGTGGTGCCGGACCGCTCGGGATGCTTGGAGTTCAGGATGACGATGGGGATGCCGGCGCGAGCCAGGGGCAAGGCGGTGGCCGGATGCAGGATCCTGGCACCGAAGGTGGCCAGCTCGGCCGCCTCGTCGTAGCTCGCGGCGGCGAGGGTGCGAGCCGACGGAACGATCCGGGGGTCGGCGGTCATCAACCCATCCACATCGGTCCAGATCTCCACCCGCTCAGCGTCGAGCGCGGCACCAAGGAGCGCGGCGGTGAAGTCCGAGCCACCCCGGCCGAGCGTGGTGGCCACGCCGGTGGCCGTCGCCCCGATGAAGCCCTGGGTCACCGGAATGCGTCCTGCCTCAGCCATCGGCTTCAGGTGATCTCGAGCCCGTTTGGTGAGCACCTGGGTATAAGGGGTGGCGCGCCCGAAGCGCCCGTCTGTTACCAGCATCGAACGGATGTCCACCCAATCCGCTTCGAGACCGGCACCAACCATGGCCGCCGCCACCAGCCGCGAGCTCCAGAGTTCACCCCGTCCGGCCACGGCGTCCAGCTCCGCCGGTGAGAGCCCTCGGTCTCGAGCGGCCATGAGGTCCCGTCTGAGCTCGGCCGCATCGGCCGCGATGGCATCGACGGCCGCCGAGCAGCCCGGCAGCTCCCGCGCGATGGTCTCGTGCCGCTCCAGCAGGGCGGCAACGGAGGCATCGATGGCGGCGCCATCGCCTGGCCCGCACTGGCGAGACAGCGCCAGCAAACCATCGGTGACCCGGGCCAGAGCCGAAACGACGACCACCGGCCGGCAGCCGGCCCGGGAGCGGATGATCTCTATCAAGCGCCCGATCGACTCCGCGTCGGCCACCGAGGTGCCGCCGAACTTGGCGACGATCATGGGGCTCGCCTGCGCCCGGCGCCCCGCTCCACCCTGCCCTCCGCAACCAGCAGCTCTGCGATCTGAACTCCTTGACCTGCGGCGCCCCGGACCGTGTTGTGACCGAGCGCAACGAAGCGCAGGTCGAGGATCGGACAGGGCCGCACCCGGCCCACCGTGACCGCCATGCCGCCGCCGCGATCCAGATCGAGCCGAGGCTGGGGCCGGTCGGGCCGGTTGTCTACTTCGATCGGAGGATTGGGGGAGGAGGGCAAGCCCGTTACGCTCGGTGACCCGCGAAAGACGCGGAGAACGGCGAGCGCCTCGTCCGGGCTCACTCTTTGGCCGAAGCCCACCGAGACCGTCATCATGTGCCCATCCACCACGGGGACGCGGTTGGTGTGGGCGCTGACTGCGAACCGCGCCGGCTCTACCAGGCCGTTCGAGAGCGCGCCGAGAATCTTGCGGCTCTCCCGCTCGATCTTCTCCTCCTCGCCCCCGATGTGAGGAATGACGTTGCCGAGGATGTCGAGCGAGGCGACGCCGGGATACCCGGCGCCGGAGACCGCCTGCATGGTGGATACGAACAGACGCTCGACCCCGAAAGCGCGATGCAGCGGAGCCAGCGCCAGCGCCAGCGCGGCGGTAGAGCAGTTGGGGTTGGCGAGAATGGCGCCGCTCCAGCCCCGTTCCTTCCGCTGACGGTCGATAAGCACCAGATGATCGGCGTTGGCCTCTGGAATGAGCAGGGGCACGTCGGCATCCATGCGGTGGGTGCGGGTGTTCGTCACCACGTACGATCCCGCCTGCGCGAACTTCTGCTCGATTGGGCCCGCCACCTCGGCATCCAGTGCCGAGAAGACGATCTGCCCCGGAAGTGGCGGCGTGCATTCGCGGATGAGCATGCCCGCTACTACAGGCGGAATTGCCACCGGCTCACGCCAGCGGGCCACATCCTCGTAGCGGCGGCCGGCGCTGGCCGACGAAGCCGCCACCGCCGTCACCTCGAACCAGGGATGATCTGCGAGCAGGCGGATGAACTTCTGCCCCACCGTGCCGGTGGCGCCGAGAACGGCGACCGGAATCCTCTGGCTCATGCGGTTTCCCCAGCGAGCAGGTCAATGGCCAGGCGCTCGTACAGCTCGACTCCTCGAAGCAGGTCGGCCTTCCGGATGTGTTCCTTGCTGGTGTGGGCCACGCGGATCGTCCCGGGGCCCAGCTGATACCGCTCTCCCCAGGGCTCCAGGAAAGGCAGATCACTCGCATAGCTCACCACCGTGGTCTCCCAGCCGGCGGGCGCCGCCCCTCCTTTGTAAAAGGGAAGCTCGACCCGGAAATCCACAGTCACGCCCGGAGCCAGCAGCGCCTGGATGGCTTGCTTCAGCGGCGCCGTGCCCTCCACCGTGCGGATAAGAATCTGTGCGCTGGCCGCCGGCGGAATGACGTTGGGAGCGACTCCTCCTCCGATGAGTCCTAGATTGAGGGTCGACGGGCCGAGCAGTGGGTCCGTCGGCAGGGGCATCCGGCGGATCCTGTCGATGGTGTCGAGCAGGGCGGCAATCGCGCTCACCCCTTCGTCGGGATAGGCCGAGTGAGCGGCGCGCCCGGTTGCCTCGAGGTCTACCCGCAAGGAGCCTTTCTGACCGATCGAGAGACGATTCTCGGTGGGCTCGCCATTGATGAGAAAGCGCCCCCGCGGTCCCAGGTCGGCGGCCGCAAGAGCCCCGTCCGAGCCGTTCTCCTCTCCCACCACGAAGAGCAATCCAACCCGGCGCTCTCCCCGCTCCGCAAGACGTTCAGCCGCCGCCACCATGGCCGCGGCAAGCCCCTTGGCGTCGCAACTCCCCCGGCCGTGTATCGACTCACTATCCTCGGAGAGCGGGATGTATGGCGGTACGGTGTCGAGGTGGGTGGAAAAGACCAGTGCGGGCGGGTCCCGATAGGCATAGAGATTCTGGCGGCCCGGCGATACCGGCTGGCGCACCACCTGATAACCGGCGCGCCGCAGCGTGGCATCCAGAAAATCGGTTGCCGGCCCCTCGGCTCCAGTAGGAGTCTCGAGAGCCACGAGGGACCGGGTCAGTTCAAGTGCGTCCATTAACGAGACGCCCCGCCAGCGGCATCCGCGGCGGGGCTCCTGGTCGAAGGTGAACTCCTTGGTGCGCTATGCCGACCCGAGCCTGCCGCGACTGCCCCGCTTGGTGCCGCACTTCAGCATCTCTGCCGGGGTCGGAAGAGCGGTGAGAGCTGTTACGCGGGTGTGAGGATGCATGGCTCGAAGTCGGGGTCAGAGAATTGTTTGTAAGCTAGGAAGCGGGCGAACAGCGGGCAAGAGGCCTGCTACCAATGGCAGAAGCCGAATTCACGGGCGCCCGCCCGGCTTTCACTGCTGATTAACGCTCGATGCCTAATCTCCTCCTGCAACCAGCGCGATGAATGATCCGCGGCGGTTGCGAACTCTTCACTGGAGGTTTCGATGCCCACCACCCACGTTCCGCGCGCTCTGGCCGCCATGGCCTTTCTCGTTGCTGCTGCTGCGTGCTCCGACAGCCTCGGCCCCTCTCCATCGCGGCCTCGGGGGGAAAACATGACCCTGGCTCCCCGCATCGCCACCATTGGCACCGGTCATGTCGTTGCGCTCACCGCCCAGGTATTCGACGAGTTCGGCGACCCGATGGTCGGGGTCAAATACACCTGGACCAGCAGTAACGAGTCGGTGGCAACTGTCTCCACCAGCGGCACCGTCTACGGTCAAGGAGAGGGGCGGGCGGCCATCACCGCCAGCGCCCGCGGTCAGGCGCAGACTTCCTCAGTGCATGTGCTCAGCCGCCAGGAGGGAAAGCCAGCCCCGGCGAAGCCGGGACCGATCCTCTGACCGCAGCTCACATTCGAATCCGGCACCGGCTAGGCGGCAGGGACCGCCTCGCCGGCCTGACGGGCGGCCCGCTGTCCCTCTTCTACGTCAACTCTCCAGAGCAGCGCCGCACCGACCGCAAAGAATCCGATGACCGAGAGGATCGCGTTCCGGCTCGAACCCGTCGCGGCGATGGTACCGGCAAAGATCAGCGGGCCGAAGATCCCGGCGAATTTCTCGAAGACGCTGAAGAAGCCGAAGAACTCTCCCGATTTGTGCGGCGGTATCATGCTGGCGAACAGTGACCGGCTGAGCGCCTGTGTTCCCCCCTGGACCATACCCACCAGTCCGGCCAGCACGTAGAAGTGAGTAGCGTTGGTCATGAAGTAGCCCAGCACGCTGATGCAGGTGTACGCGACCAGGCCGAGAAAGATCGCCCGCTTGGCGCCGATCCGCGTGGCCAGGCTGCCGAACAACAAGGAGCACGGGATCCCGACAAACTGGACCAGCAGGATCGCCCCGATGAGCGCGTTCTGTCCAATGCCGATCTCGGTCCCGTAGGCCGTGGCCATCTTTATGATGGTCTGGATGCCGTCGTTGTAAATCATGAACGCGACCAGCATCAGAAATGCCTGCCGGTAGCCACGCAGCTCGTGAAACGTTTCCGACAGCCGCACGAACGCCATCCTGATCGGGCTTTCTCCCGGGCGCTCGTCGGGCTCCAGCCGGGGAGGTGGCTCCGGCACCTTCCGGAAGAGCGGCAGCGAGAAGACCAGCCACCAGACGGCGACCGAGACGAAGGCGAGCCGCACCGGCAGGGTCGCCTGCGCCTCGCCCAGGCCCGGGCCCGAGGGGAGTCCGAACCAGGCCGGCTTCTGGATCCATGCGAGGTTGAGGGCGAGCAGTAGGCCGCCGCCGATGTAGCCCATGGCGTAGCCCGCGCTCGACACCCGGTCGATTTCCCCGGGACGCGCGATGTGCGGCAGCAGGGCCTCGTAGAAGACAAAGCTTCCGGCCGCTCCGATCAGTGCCACCAGGAACAACACCGAGGCCAGGTCTATCTCTCCCCGGCCGATGAAGAACATCCCTCCGACTGCGGCCACTCCGATGAACATGAAGATCGCCAGCAGCCGCTTCTTGGTACCCCGGTAATCCGAGATGGCGCCGAGAATGGGCGAGAGCAGCGCGATCACCACCAGGGCCAGCGTATTCATGGTGGCTAGCCGCTGGGTGGCGCTGCCGGCCGGCAACGCCGCCCCGGCGACCTTGACGAAGTAGATAGGGAAAACCGCCACCATGATGGTGGTTTGTACCGCGGAAGCGGCCCAGTCGTACATCGCCCAGGCGCGGAGTTCCGGGCGGCCGAGGCCGAGACGAGACCAGAGAGGGGCGGGCGGCATGCCCGGGAAGCTTAGGCGGAACCGGGCGGCGCCGACAGCCGGCCCTCCCGGGAGCTCCGGCGGATCGAGAGTCCGACTGCAGTGGCAAGGGTGAGCACGATGATGGCCAGCGACAGCGACGTGGGGATGTGGAGCCATGCGCTCAAGGTCATCTTCAGGCCGACGAAGACCAGGATGAAGGCCACTCCGGGTTTCAGGTATGCGAACTTGTCCAACATGCCGGCCAGGACGAAGAACATTGCGCGCAGGCCCAGAATGGCGAAGATGTTGGAGCTGTAGACCAGGAAGGGGTCGCGGGTGATGGCAAAGATGGCCGGGATGCTGTCGATCGCGAACACCAGGTCGGACCACTCCACTACCAGGACCACCAGGAGCAGGGGGGTGGCAAGCAGCCGTCCATCCACGGTTCGGGTGAAGAATTTGGTCCCGTCGTAGCCCTTGTCCATCGGCAGCAGGCGCTGAGCCAGCCGTACCACCGGGTTCCGCTCCAGGTTGACGATTTCCGCGTCCTTCTGGCGGAACATCTTGATGCCGGCGAGCACGAGAATGGCCCCGAAGACATACACGATCCAGTGGAACCGCTCCAGCAGGAGAGCGCCGAGCGCAATCATCATCAAGCGCATGATGATTGCCCCGAAGATGCCCCACTTCAGGACCTTCGGCTGGGCCTCGGCTTTGACCCCGAAGTAGGAGAAAATCAGCAGGAAGACGAAGAGGTTGTCGACGCTGAGGGTGAGCTCGATCAGGTAGCCGGTGTAATACTCCAGCGCAGGCTGGCTGCCCTCCTGCCATAACACGAACAAGCCGAAAAGGAGGGCGATGGTGACGAGCCCTCCGCTCCAGCTGATCGCTTCCTTGAAGCTGAGGACGTGGGAACGGCGGTTGAGGACCCCCAGGTCAAGAACCATCAGGGCCAGCACCACCCCGGCGAACGCTAGCCAAACGGCCGGTTCGTGGCCCTCCACCTAGTGCCCCAGCGCCATTGCTTCGAGCCGCGCTACCCGCTCCGCCGTCGGCGGGTGGGTGCTGAACAGCTTCCCCATCACGCCACCGTGCGCGGCGAGCGGATTGACCTGGGCCAGCGATGCCACGGCCGGCGGCACGTGCATCGGAATCTTGTGGGCGAGGTCGTCCAGCCGGACAAGGGCATTGGCAAGCGGCGTGGGCCGCCCCAGGATCAGCGCACCCACCCGGTCAGCCTCGAACTCCCGCTGGCGGGAGACGGCGAACTGAATGAGCATGGCCCCGAGCGGAGCCAGCAGGATCAGTGCAATCTGGGCGAACGGGTGCCCGCCCTCGTCATCGCGCCCGCCACCCCCGAACATCAGCAGGTAAGGAAGGTTGCTGAGTGCGCCGGCGATGCCCGCCGCTACCGTGGCAATGAGCATATCCCGGTTCTTGATGTGGGCCAGCTCGTGCGCGATGACACCTTCCAGCTCGGCTTGGGGCATGTACTTAAGGATGCCGGTCGTCACCGCCACCACCGCGTGCTCCGGATTGCGCCCGGTGGCGAAGGCGTTGGGCTGTTCGTGCGGCGCTACCGCCACCGTCGGCATCGGGAGGCCGGCCCTCTGGCGGAGGCGATCGACCATGGCATAGAGCTCCGGTGCTTCCTGGGCGGTCACGACGTGCGCCCCGTACATCTTGAGCACCAAGCGGTCGGAGAAGAAGTACATGCCAAAATTGAAGAGACTACCGAACACGAGCGCGATAACGAGTCCGCTGGAGCCGCCGAGGAGCTGGCCGACCAACAGGAACAGGCCGAGCAACCCGGCCATGAGTACAAAGGTCTTGACATTGTTCATGGTGCGCCTTTTCAGCACGGGGGCCAAATAAGAGAGCGAGACCCCGTCCGCTCCGCTTTCGCGTGGACGAAGGTCTCGCTTTAAAGTGCAGGAGCGACCCAAAAGCCGCTGCTGCTGCTTTCTGAATGGACCGTGCCCGCGCTTGGCGAACAGTCTTGACGATCCATCCGTCCGCCTTGCCGGCGGATAAGCTACTCCCCTTCTACAGTCACGAATCTAAGGGTTCGATAGCGTTGGAGTCAACCGAGCCGAGCAGCTGGGGGCCCCAGCGCTTGACAAGCGGGCCAATGGGGCGTTCCGTGGAACCATCCGTCCCGTAATCAGGACCCTTCCCCGAGGTCCCTCTATGTACCCAAACATGGTTCGACAGCTCCGGCCCCAACTGCGCCGGTTGGTAGCATTGTCCGGCGCGGCGTGGGCGTTTGCGGTCATAACCCCGGGGCTCGTGGCACAGGATGCCACGCTCACCGGGAAGGTCAGCGACGCGGCATCCAATGAGCCCATCAGCGGAGCACGGGTGTTCGTGCCCGGCACCGTCATGTCGGCTACCACCCGACTGGACGGCACCTACCGGCTGCGGCTGGCTCCCGGTACCCACGAGGTCCGGGTGACCTACATCGGCTATGGAATCGCGCGGGACACGGTCCAGGCCGAGGCCGGAACGCCTCTGACCGGGGATTTCCAACTCGCGCGTGAGCCGCTGGCGCTCCAGGAGCTAGCAGTGATCGGTACCCGGGCCGCCCAGCGGACCTCCACCGACGCCCCAGTGCCGGTCGATGTGCTCACGGCCGCCGAAATCAAGCAGTCCGGTCGCACCGAGACCGCCCAGATCATCCAGTCGCTGGCGCCATCCTTCAACTTCCCCCGGGCCACGATCGCAGACGGCACCGATCACACCCGTCCGGCGACGCTGCGCGGGCTTGCCCCCGACCAGGTGCTGGTGCTGGTCAACGGGAAGCGGAGGCACGCCAGCGCGCTCATCAACGTCAACGGGAGCGTTGGGCGCGGGTCGGGGATGGTGGATCTCAACGCCATTCCGGCGAGCGCGATAGAGCGGATCGAGATTCTGCGAGACGGAGCCGCAGCCCAATATGGCTCCGATGCGATTGCGGGGGTGATCAACGTCATCCTGAAGCAGGGCGCTCCGAATGAGCTCGCCACCACTTTCGGGCAGACGACCGAGAGCGACGGTGGGGTGATTCAGGCCGCCGGCAACTACGCGCTACCGCTGGGAGGTGACGGCGTGCTTCAACTCGCCGCTGAGTATCGCAACCGAGGCTTCACCAACCGCTCGGCCCCCGACCTGCGCACCCAGTATCTCGCCGGTGACCCGCGGAACAGCGATCCCGCACTCAATGGGCTCATCAATCACCGGCAGGGCGATGCCGACACTGAAGACGGCGGGCTGTTCCTGAACCTGGCCAAGCCGGTGGGCGAGACTGCTGAAGTTTACGCGTTCGGGGGCGGTACCCTCCGCAAAGGAGAGGCGGCGGGCTTCTTCCGCCGAGCGCTCGACGACAGAACCGTCAGGGCCCTTTACCCGAACGGCTTTCTTCCGCTCATTGCCACTAAGATCTCCGACTTCTCCGGCGTGGCCGGTGTCCGGGGCGATCAGGCCGGCTGGCGCTGGGACCTGAGCGCCGACTACGGCCGGAACCTCTTTCACTTCGACGTCCGTAACAGCAACAACGTCACCCTGGGCGCGGCCAGTCCGACCGAGTTCTACGCCGGGACGCTGATCTTCGATCAGTTCACGGCCAATGTGGACCTGGCCAAGTCCTACGCGATCGGTCTGGCCTCGCCGCTCAACGTCGGGGTCGGCGGCGAGTTCCGGCGGGATGGGTACCACATCACCGAGGGAGAGCCCGACAGCTATCGCGACGGGGGAGTGCCTATCCTCGATGGGCCCAACGCCGGTACCCAGGGAGCGCCCGGCGCTCAAGTCTTCCCGGGGTTCCGGCCCGGCGACGCCACCGACCAGAGCCGCAACAACGTAGCCGGCTACCTGGATCTAGAGGCGCAGGTCGTGCCCAAGGTGCTGGTTGGTGTGGCTGGACGGGTCGAGCGCTACAACGACTTCGGCTCGACCACCGACGGGAAGGTCACGGCACGATTCGAACCGATACCGGGCATCGCCCTCCGCGGCGCCATCGCCACCGGATTTCGGGCGCCCTCGTTGGGACAGTCGTTCTTCTCCGCGACCGCGACCAACTTCATCACTGGCGTTCCGTTCGAGAACCGAACCTTTCCGGTCAACACCGGCGTGGCCCAGGCGCTCGGCGCCCGCGAGCTCCAGGCGGAGAAGTCGGAGAACTACAGCTTTGGGGTGGCGCTCAACCCGGTGAAGAACCTTTCGGTCACGGCGGACTACTATCAGATCCTGATCGACGACCGCATCGTGTTGTCGGGCAATTTCACCGGTGCGGCAGTTCGCACCTTCCTGGAATCTCAAGGCTTTCCCGGTGTGGCCGGCGGCCGTTTCTTCACCAACGCCATAGACACCCGGACCCTCGGCGTTGACATTGTGGCAAACTACGGATTCGCTATCGGCGCAACGAGCACTCTGCGCCTGACTGGCGGCTACAACTACAACGTCAGTCGGGTGCTTCGGGTAGCGCCCACCCCTGCGGCGCTCAGTGCGTTCCAGGAGACTCTCTTCGACCGAATCGAGCGTGCCAAGATCGAGGTGGGCCAGCCCAGGAACAACTTCAGTATATCGGGAGTCTTCAGCTACAAGGACCTGGGGATCACCGCCCGGACCCAACGGTTCGGTCATGTCACGGTTTTCGATGCGCCTCCCGACGGCTCGCTGGACCAGACCTTCAGCCCCAAATGGATCACCGACCTGAACGCGTCGTACACCTTCGCCCAGCGATTTACCCTCACGGCGGGCGTGGACAACATCTTCGACGTGTATCCCGATCCCAACAACAAGGGTAGCGCCACTATACCGCCGCCGTCGGGGACGGCGGGGAACAGCACCTTCGGCATCATACGGTATCACCAGGTGACACCATTCGGTTTCAACGGGGCCTTCTACTACGGGAGGCTGACGTTCGGGTTCTGAAGTGAGAGGTGAGAAGTAAGAGGTAAGAAGTGAGAAGTAAGAGGTGAGAAGTCAGTGCTTTTCAGAACCCAGGATGCTCCTGGTGCACAGGGTCATTCAGAACCAACGCCTGGACCATCGCTCCCACCGGGGTCTCGTGTTGACCCTCGGGGATGACCAGAAGCGCGTTGGCCAGGACCATGGACGTGAGGATCCCCGACCCTTGAGGCCCGGTGAGCCGGGCCTCGGGTCCGTTCGGTCCTTCGGTCACGATCCCGCGGAGGAAGTGCTGGAGCTTGGGCTTCAGGTTGATCGGTTCGGCTATCCTGACCGGCACACTGCGTCGGAACACCCGTTCGTGACCCATCATCCGCCGAATCGCCGGGTGGACGAACAGCTCGTAGGTCACCATCGTGCTCACCGGATTTCCCGGGAGTCCGATCCACGGCGCCTCGCCCAGTAAGCCGAAGCCCACCGGCGCCCCGGGCCGCATCCGAAGCTTCCAGAAACGCTGCTTGACGCCCAGCTCGTCGAGCACGGCCCGCACGTAGTCGTGCTCTCCGACGCTGATGCCGGCTGTCGTCACCAACAGATCGTAATCCATGGCCCGCGCCAGGTGCTCGCGCAGGCTGTCGGGCGTATCGGCCGCGATCCCCAGGTTCACCGGTTCGCCTCCGGTCTGTCGTACCAGCGCAACGAGCGTGTGGGTGTTGCTGCTGGCAATCTTCCGGCCGCTGAGGATCTCCTCCGGCTGGTCGATGTCCACGATCTCATCGCCGCTGCCGAGTATGGCCACCCGAGGCCGCCGGTAGACCAACGGATGGGCCACCGCCAGCGACGCCAACACTCCGAGCTGCGCGGGCCCGAGCTCGGTGCCGGCGGTGAGTACCGTGCTGCCTTTCCGGATGTCCTCGCCGATCCGACGCGTGTTGACCCCCACGTCCCGGTCCTTCACGATCGTGACGGTCTCGGCACCCTGGTCGGTGTCCTCCTGCCGGATGACGCTGTCGGCCCCTTCCGGCAGGGGCGCGCCGGTGAAGATCCGGGCACACTCGCCGCGGCCTATCCTTCGGGTCGGAAAGCGTCCCGCAGGAATCTGTTCGACCACCCGGAGCCGCACCGGGCTTG
>JBKJZM010000250.1:0-2867 GCA_046715295.1 Gemmatimonadales bacterium
GGAAGGCGCGCGATCAAGACCTCTACCGCGGCCTCGGACCGGGCCCGCTCAGACAACGCTGTTGACGTCGGTCAGGGGGAAACGGAAGGCTTCGGCTACTCCCGGGTACACCACCTTACCCTCGACGACGTTCAGGCCGAGCCGTAACGCAGGATCTGACTTGCACGCCGCACGCCAACCATGCTTGGCGAGCCTAAGTCCGTATGGCAGCGTAGCATTGGTGAGGGCCAGGGTGGAGGTCCGGGGGACTCCGCCCGGCATATTTGCCACGGCGTAGTGCAGAATGCCGTCTACGAAGTACGTGGGGTTCTCGTGGGTGGTAGGCTTGATGGTCTCGACGCACCCACCCTGGTCGACCGCCACGTCCACAATGACAGACCCCGGCTTCATCAGCTTGAGGTCGGCCCGCTTGACCAAATGGGGGGCTTTGGCGCCCGGCAGGAGCACCGCCCCAACCACCAGATCCGCCCGGCGGATCGCGTCCAGGATGTTGTGGCGGTTGGAGTAAACGGTATCGACGTTGGCGGGAAGCACGTCGTTGAGGTAACGCAGCCGGTCCAGCGAAATATCCAGGATCGTCACGTGGGCCCCGAGGCCAGCGGCCATCTTGGCGGCATTGATTCCCACCACGCCGCCTCCGATGATCGCGACCTCCCCCGGCGCAACGCCAGGGACCCCACCCAGCAGGATACCGCTACCCCCGAACACCTTCTCGAGATACTTGGCGCCTTCCTGCACTGCCATCCGCCCGGCCACCTCAGACATCGGCGTAAGCAGCGGCAGCTCCCCGCTATCGAGCTGCACCGTCTCATAGGCTACCGCCACAGCGCCCGAGTCGATCACGGCCCGGGTGAGGTCCTCAGCTGCCGCGAAGTGAAAGTAGGTATAGATCACCTGCCCCCGTCGCATCCGGGGCCATTCGACGGCGATCGGCTCCTTGACCTTCATGATCATCTCGGCCTGCTGCCACACCTCGTCGGCGGTCGGCAGAATGGTGGCCCCCACGTTCCGATAGGCGTCGTCCGAAAATCCACTTCCCGCCCCGGCCCCCTGCTCCACGAGCACGGAGTGTCCCGCCGCCACCAGGGCCTCGGCGCCAGCCGGCACCAGGGCGATACGATTCTCGTTGGTCTTGATCTCCTTCGGGACGCCGATCTTCATCGAATTTTTCCCGGAAGCAATAGGTAAGAAACCGTTCACGTTTTCTGTTTACGCTTTGTCTGGACCTAATCGTACTACCGTCTGCCGCTCGGGAGCGAAGAACTCGCCGGCTACGGCGGCGATCTCCTCGGCGGTAACGCCGTCGATCTCACGCAGCATCTCATCCAGGGGTCGGTAGCGGTCGTCGTGCAGGATGAAGCCCGCCAGCCGACCCATGCGAGCGGCGGGACTTTCCAGCGAGAGCATCACCTGCCCCTTGAGCTGCTGTTTCCCGTTGACCAGCTCGGTCATCGGGAGGCCTTCCCGAGCCAGGCGAGCATACTCCGCCCGGATCGCGTCGACGGCATGGTCGGCGGTGGCCGGCTGGGTGCCCACGTAGACGCCCAGCTGACCCGAGCCCTGATAGAAGTGCTTGTAGGCGAAGATCGCGTAGGCCAGCCCCAGCTCTTCACGGACCCGCTGAAAGAGCCGGCTGGACATGCCGCCGCCGAAGACATTGGTCAGAATGGCAAGAGGAAAACGCCGGGGATCGCGCAGCGGGAAGGTGTCGGTGCCGAACACGATGTGGGTCTGGGCGGTGTCGCGCTCCTCGGCGCGGCTGGCACCCCGCACGGCCGGAGCCGGGGCCACCGCTTCCCGGGGCGGCTCGCGCGTACCGCCCTCGAACCAGCCTTCCCGGTCGAGGACGCGGAGCAATTGGTCGTGATTCACCTGTCCCGCCGCGGCTATCACGCAGTTTCCCCGGTAGTAGCCGCCCCGGTGCAGGACCTTGAGGTCCTCCGCCGAAAGCGCCCCCAGCGAGGCCGGTGTGCCGAGAATGGAGTATCCGTACGGATGCGCGGGCCAGAGCGTCTCGGCATGGAGCTCGAAGACGAGGTCATCCGGCGTGTCTTCGACCCCGCTGATCTCCTCCAGGATCACATTGCGCTCGGGCCCGAGGTCCGTCTCCCGCAGGAGCGGATGCCGCACCAGATCGGTGAGGATCTCGACCGCAAGCGGGAGGTCGGCGTCGAGCACGTGCGCTTGATAGCTGGTGTAGTCGCGGCCGGTGAAGGCATCCAGTCCCCCGCCCCGGATTTCCAGTCCGAGAGCGAGCTCCTGTGCCGTCCGGCGCTCGGTGCCTTTGAAGACCATGTGCTCCAGCAGATGGGAGATCCCCAGTTGGCTGCGAGGCTCATGGGCGCTGGCGGTGCGGACGTAAATACCCGCCGCCACCGAACGGACACCTGGTAACGTCTCGGTGAGAACGACCAGTCCGTTCGGCGCGGTGGTCCGGCGCAATCCTACGTCGAGCTCAACCGTTTCCACGAAGGGCTATTCCCGGGGCAGGAGCGCCTTCCGGGAAAGCTTCATTCGGCCACGGTCGTCCACTTCGAGCAGTTTGACCTGGACGATGTCGCCCTTCTTGACCACATCCTCGGTCTTCTCGGTGCGCCCGTGCTGCAACTCACTGATGTGGAGCAGCCCCTCGACGCCGGGCATGATTTCCACAAAGGCGCCGAAGGCGGTCGTGCTCTTAACCGGCCCTTCGTAGGTCCGGCCTACCTCGGGCTCGGTCGTGATGGCCGCGACCATGGCTCGCGCCTTCTCGCCGGCTTCGCCGCCGACGGCCGAGATGGTGACGACGCCGGTATCCTCGATGCTGATCTTGGCGCCGGTGGCGTCCTGAATGCCGCGGATCGTCTTGCCCTTCGGCCCGATGACAT
>JBKJZM010000251.1:0-6702 GCA_046715295.1 Gemmatimonadales bacterium
CCCTCCTCGTCAACCATGGAACGGCCAGCTCGGCCGAGCTGATAGCCGGAGCCCTGCAGGACCACGATCGAGCGGTCATTCTGGGAACGCCGAGCTTTGGGAAGGGAGTCCTCCAGACGACCTACCCGCTTGGCGAGGAGATCGCCCTGAAACTGACCACGGCCCGGTGGTACACCCCGAGCGGGCGCACGGTGCAGCGGCCCAAGGCCGACGCGGAAGGCGCCCGGGGCAACCGGACCCCGGCCCAGCTGCCACAGGTATTTCGGACCGCCTCGGGGCGTCCGATCCCGGACGCCAGCGGCATTCTGCCCGATCTTCCGGTACGGGGTGTTCCCCGCTCCGACGCCGAACGTAGCCTGCTGAGCGCCCTGGGCGAGGACCTGAGCCTGTTCCGCTCGGTGCTATCGCAGTACGCGGCCGACGTGAAGAAGGCCAGCCCGCCGAAGTCGGAATCGTTTCGCGTCACCCTGGAGATGCGGGACGACGTGTTCGAACGATTGAAGGAGAATGGGCTGGAGCTCGGTCGTGACACGTTTGACATCGCCAGTGGCTATATCGATGAGCAAATGGGATACGAGATTGCGCGTACCGTGTTCGGGCCGGTGGCCGAAGCCAGACGTCGAGCGCTCTCCGACCGCCAGATGCAAACCGCGGTGCGCCTCCTTCGTCGGGGCCGTACCCAGGAGCATGTGCTGATCGTGGCCGACGTGGAGCGGGCCAAGATGTCCTCGAGGTAGCTCACGAAGGCAGCTGCACAGTCACCACGGTCCCCCGCCCCGATTTACTCTCCACTTCGATTCGTCCTCCCCAGCTCTCCACCAGCCGCCGCACTATGGCGAGCCCCAGCCCCGACCCGCTCGTGGTGGTCGAGAACCGGGGCTCGAAGACGCGGGGAAGCAGCTCGGCGGGAATGCCCGCGCCATCATCCTCCACCCGGATGAGTGCCGGCCCGACGGTGACCAGCACCAGCGAGGATCCGGCGTTCCGGGAGTTCTCCAGCAGGTTCACCACCACCTCTTTTACTTCATCCGAGCGGGCGGACCCGAACGCCTGCGGCTCGACCGCCAGCCGGACCTCGCATTCCTCCTCCGCTAGACGATACAGCTGCACCACTTCGCCCACGGTCGTGCCGAGATCGATCCGATCCAACGGCTGATGCAGGTCGGCCGGGGCAGCGAAGCGGCTGAAAGCCCGGGCGATTGTGTCGAGCCGATCGATCTCGCCCAGGATCCGCTCGGAGGTCTCTTCCAGCGTGCGGTCGAACTCCCCTCTGCGATCCCGATAGACCCGGCGCAGGTGCTGCATGCCGAGGCGCATCGGGGTGAGCGGATTCTTGATCTCGTGCGCCACCTGGCGCGCCATCTCGCCCCACGCCAGCACCCGCTCCGCACGCGAGACATCGGTCACGTCGTTGAGGGCCATGACCACGCCGTGCACCTCCGGCCCCAGCGACGCCAACTGCAGGGTCAGCCGGCGCCCGCCCACCTCGAGCTCCGCGGTTCCGTCCACCGCAGGATTGTCCAGGAATCGCCGCACCGCGTCGGCCAGGGGTGCCCACTCGGGCGCGAGGCGCTCGAGGAACGGCTCCCCTTCTTCCAGCTGAGTGCCGAGCAGATCCACCGCCTGGCGATTGGCGATAAGCACTTTGCCCCGCGGGTCTACCCCGACAACCCCGGTGGCCACCGTGGCGAGCACGGCAGCCGTGCGCTGCCTGGCTCCTTCCAGCGCGCTCTGAGTAGACCGGATGTCGGCTGCCATCCGCTCGAAGGCGCCAAAGACCGGCTCAAACTCCAGCGGCGGACGCCCGGAGTGGGCGGGCATCGGCCTGCCCTTGCCCAATGCCAGCGCCGAGCGACGAAGCTCCGCGACCGGCCGAGAAAGCGCTCGCGAGGCTACCTGAGCGCCGCCCAGGGCAGCGGCAACGCCAGCCAGAGTGGCGAGCAGCAGGACCAGGGCGAGGTCGAGCTGCCGGCTCGCGAGAGAGGAGTCGTCCGCCAGCTGGGGCGTGGCGAGCACCGAGATGTCGCCGGCAGGGCCCGGCTGAACCACGCGATACCCCACTCGTTCGGCAAGCTGGGGAAGCGAGCCCTCCCGGGTGACCTCCAACTGTCCCTCGAGTGCCAGCGACCGGAATGCCTTGGGGTCCATCAACTGGCCGACCACGCCGAGATCCTCGAGCACCGGAGTGCTCGTTCCCACCAGCCTGCCCCCTCGATACAAGGCCAGGTCGGCGTCGATGCGACGGCTCAGCTCGCGAAGCCGATCGGGCACCGGGCTGTCGCGCCCGAGGATGCCGCCGGAAGTAAGTACCGCATCCCGGAGTGTCTGAGTGATGAGCAGGTCCCGCCCTCGTTCAGCCTCATCCGCCAGACGCAGAAAACTCCAGGTCGAGAACCCGACAGCGGGCAGGATGAAGAAAGCCCCCAGCGTCACCGCGAGCCGCACCCGGAAGGAGCGGGAAAGGCTGCGCCACCGTGGCCGTCGCGGCCGCGCCCCGGACACGAGCTCCGCCAGAAACCAGAGCAGTGCCAGCACCCCGGCGTCGAAGAGCACTACCAGTACTCCGCGCACCAACAGTGGGAGCGGCCCACGCAGATCGATGGCAGCGTGCACTGACCGGACTCCCCCGGCGACCGCCAGCGGATATTCACTCCGCAGGACCCAGCCTTCGCGACGCCAGCGCGAGCTACGGAGCTGACTGTTGGCACTCGCGAGCGGCGGCGATAGGGTGAGCGTGTAGAGCGGCGCCCGGTGGCGTGAGGGGTCGAGCAGGCGCCCGACGCGGCCGGGCAGGATCAACTCCGAGCGCGGCCCCACCGCGGCCGTCATGACCTGATCCTGGCCGGTGCGCACCACGAGCACATAGTGGACGCCAGGGATGCGAGCCAGCTGCACCACGCGACTGCTGTCGGCCCCTGGGAGGTTTTGAACGATGGTCGAAAGAAGCGACGGCGGCAGGTCGAGCGAGTCGAGCGTAAGCTCGTCGCGCAGCGCTCCCGCTGTCGACCACAGACCCAGGTGGGCTGGGTATCCCTGGTTGCCGAGCGAGGAGCTGTGCCACAGGGCGTACATCTCCGACGCGCTCGCCGGGGCGGCGGAATGCCGGACCTGCTCACCGAACCGCTCCAGCAGCGGTAACGCCAGCGGATCGGGTTCGGCGCCGAGACGGGCAATGTCCCGCTGGGCCACCTGGAGTCGCCCAGACATTTCCGCGCCCCAGGTCACGAGGGCCGCCGAGCTTCCGGCAACCAGGGCGATTCCGCTGATTGTAGCCCAGCGGCTCGCCGGCAGGGTGACCAGCAGGAGCGCGGGGGTCCAGATGAAGGTGTACCAATTGGGCCATCCACCGCCCCTGGGCGTCCAGATCAACAATCCGATGATGGCGGCGGCGAAGGCGATGCCCACGCCGGCGACGATGCGCCACCGGGTATGGCTTTCCGGCCCGTTCCCGCGAAAGAGTGCCGCGGCGGGGACGATCAGCGCGGAGACGGAGGCCAGAAGGGTGAGCTGCCAGATGAGCCAAAGCCCGGCAGAAACGCCCCGTGCCGGAGGGGTGATCCCGCGGCCCAGACTACTGATCAGGTACGGAGACGCCAGCAGCAGTACCGCACCGATCACGACGCCATACCAGCGTCGAGGAAGCCGGCGTCGCCAAAGCCATACGCCCGCCATGGTGAGCAGAACACCGGCCAGCGCGAGGACGCCGGCAGAGCTCGATAGCGGACCCAACATCGGCCGGAAGAAAGTGGCGGGAGAGAAGAGCGGCTGAACGTCCAGGGCGGTGTTCACCGGCGCGCGGACGACAAGCCACAGCAGTACCGGCAGCAATATGAACCGCTCGGCCGCCTGCGAAGCGAGGGCGAGCGCCACCGCGAAGGTCAGCAGCGCGAGCAGGATGACGGCACCACTGCCCCGCTCGAAGGCTCGTTCCATGGCCGATCCCTGCTCGGGGGGGATCGGTTGAACGCTGAAGAGCAGCCGGGGCCCCGCGGTGGTGGGCTCCTCATAGTCGAAGACATCCGGACTCTCGGGGGCGGCACCAGCGGGATACACCGCGAGCCCCACCTCGGTCCGAGCCCGGAATAGCTCGGCCAGACTGCGTCCCCGGTCCGGGACGGCGGGATGGGCCCACACCAGCACCGTCGCAACCGCCGCCCTGCCATCCCGCGAGTGGCGCCGTGCCTCGAGCACCACGTAATATCCACTCGCACGCGAGGCGACCGAATCTCCGTCACTTCGGGGCGGCAGACGGTGACGTCCAGCCCAGGCCCATGGGTCGCCGGCGGCGTCGAACATCACCACGCTCATCTCGGGCCCGCCGCCAGGCACCAGCTGGCTGAGTACCCGAAGGGCCGCGGCGCGGTCGGTCGGAGAGGTTCGGGCAGCCGCCTCCGCCAGCCGCTCGGCACGGCGCAGCACCGAACGCAGATCGCCCGCCAGGCGCTGCGAGGCCGCGGTCACCCGGCCTTCGCGCACGTGTGGCCAGCGGGTTTCGATGCCCTGCAGCTGCCGCTGGGCCAGTGTGAGACTCAGCGCCAGTCCCAGTAATGCCGCCGCGAGTGCGCGGCGGCGCCAGCGTTCGAAGGGATACAACGCGGCGGCACCGGCCAGCACACACGCCCAGGCCACCCACACCCAGATGAGTGAGGGCTGCCGAAGCCACTCAGCCGCGGCGCCGACTGCCGCCAAGACGACCACCACCCACGATCGCGCGCGATGACTCAAGACCGGCACCCCTGGCGTTTAAAAGAGATGAACCCCGTCGCGGTTGGCGAGCGCCTGCGGGTGCGACCGACGCTCATCGTGCCGGTGGGCACGACCGAGCAGCACGGTCCCCATCTTCCCCTTGGCTGTGACACCATAATTGTAGAACGGTTGGCGGACGATCTGTCGGCGGCGCATGCCGTCCCCCGCGCTCCGACCGTGGAGTACGGAGTCCATGCCGCGACCCGGCCCTTCCCCGGAGGCGCTGCCCTCAGGCGGCGCACGCTTCACCGTGTGATGAATGAACTTATCGAGTCCTGGGAGGACGGGGCAGGCGTCAAGGAATTCCTGATTCTTACCGCGCAATCGAGTGAAGCGCACCTGGAGGCGCTCAGCACTATCAGGACCGATCAGGCGACGGTACAGGTGGTCGATATCTTCAGTCTGGATTTCGGCTCACTACTCGAGCGTCCCACCCCGGTACAGGGAGGCGAGCTCGACACCTCCCTGATGCTCTTTCTTGCGCCCGAGCTGGTCAGGATGGACCTGGCCAGAGACTTCGAGCTCTCCACCGGCAAGCTGGCCCGCTACCGCCCCGGCCACAGCCGGCACCTCCCGCCAGGTTCTCCTGGCTCCGTCGGCTACCCTAGCCTGGCATCGCCCCAGAAGGGCGAGGTCCTATATACATTTATCCTCGAACGGGTCGGCCGGTGTCTGATCCGGTCCTGACGTAACCCGGAGCCGCCAAGCGCACTGGTGGGGTACTGCTCCTGCTGCTGCCGGCCGCCCAGGCCGCTGCGCAAGAGTCGCTGGAGACGAAGCTGGTGATCACCCAGGAAGGCCGCGAGACCGGCCGCGAGGAGTTCACCCTCCGGCAGGGACGCGGGAGGGGTGCGCCAGGCTCGACACTGATCGCGGTCGCCCGCTACCCGGCCACCAATCCGCTCCTCAAGCTCGCCTCCACGCTCGAGCGCACTCCCGAGTCGGCGCTGGCCAAGTTCCAGCTCGATGTCGAAGGCCCTGGCGGCACCACAGTCATCCTCGCCGCCGGCTCCGGTGCACGGCTGATCGTGCGTACCGTGGCCAAGGGGTCCGAGGCCGGTCGTGAGCTCCCGGGGGGACCCGACGTGGTATTGCTCGACGAGGGGGTGTACTCCCTTTACACCCCGGTTGTCGACCTCGCCACACCCAGCGGTAAGTCCCTGACCGGGGTGTTTCCCCGGACCAGCCGGCGAGCCTCCTTTGTCGCTCGACGCGAGGCCGGGGGAGACGGTGGGACGGCTCGAGTGACGCTCAGCGGAGACATCAACGGCACCCTGGTGCAGGACTCCAAGGGCCGATTGCAGCGCCTCGAGTTCCCCGGCTCCGGCATAATGGTCACTCGCGCGCCAGACTGACGCGGCACCAGCTGCAGGCCGCTACCCTTCTTCTAACTCGTTGAAGACAACAACAAAAGACGTGCTTTGTCGCAAACTGAAACCTCTGCGGCGAGGCCCGCGTATTGGGCCCGTCGCATCTCACCTCAAGGGGCCACACTCATGATTCGCTGGTCCGGTCTGCTTGTGCTCGCCGTCCTGTTTCCCACGGTGGCGTCGGGACAGGACCCAGCGCAGAGTCCCGTTCCCCCACGATCGGTCAGCCTCTCCCTGGCCGACGCGCTGCAGCAGGCGCGAGCCAACAGCCCGGTCTACCGCCAAGCTCTGAATGACGCCGGCCCGGCCCGGTGGGGCGTCCGGAACGCCTACGGCAACTTGCTTCCCTCGGTTACCGCGTCTACCGACTTCGGCTATACCGGGTCCGGGCAGTCCAACTTCGGCGGTGGTCTAACGCTGCCGACGTCCGCGTTCGTCACCTCGGGTTACAGTCTGGGGATACAGTGGCAGCTCAGCGGCCGCAGCCTTCAGGCCACGGGCCAGCAACGCGCGCTCCAGCGCGCCACCGACGAAGATATCGGGGCCGCCGGTGTAGGGCTGACCGCCGAGATCTCGACCCAGTACC
>JBKJZM010000252.1:0-13341 GCA_046715295.1 Gemmatimonadales bacterium
ACTTCAACCAACTGAGCGTCGGCAGCGTGCACACCTGTGCCAAGACCCCTGGGGCCAAGGCTTATTGTTGGGGATATAATGGCGCCGGCCTGCTCGGCGATGGCACGACCACCCACCGGTTTAGCCCCGTCCCAGTCGCCGGCCCCATGTGAATTTCCAACCAGGACGCGTTGGGCGGACACCTGTTCAGCAACAAGAGAAAGGCCCGGCCGCATCGGCCGGGCCTTCACATTAGGACGATTGCCTGCGATCAGGCAGCAGGCTCGAGGAAGAAAGTGACCGGGGCAGTCATCTGATCGAAGGAGGTGAAGGCCCCGGACGTGAGCTCGAAGATGCTCTGCAAGGCAGCGGCATCCTCATCGGTGATGGGGAGCCCGTCGGCGCCGGTGATCACCGGCTCGGCACCACCGGTCGCGGTAATCGTGGCGAATACCCGGCCGCCGGTCCGGACGGTCAGGGCTGCACCGGTGGACGTGAACTGCCCGCTCATCGTCACCGTGCCGTTGGGACCGCTCATGCTGACGATGAGGTCGACGGTCCCGCCCTCAGCACCCAGGTCACTGGCGGTGAGGTTCAGGTCGATGGAGACGTCGCGCTGGGGGACATCCAGGCCATAGACCAGCGTTAGAGTACCGGCGCTGTTCAGGGTGGCACGCAGGTTGAAATTGGCTTGGTGGTTCCCGTCGGTCACGAAGCCGATTACGGTAACCGTCGCGCTGTTGGCTACCACGGTGTAGTCGAGATACGGGGTGGTGCCGGACACCACCTGTACTCGCGCGGCCTGGGTACTGGTCCCGCTCAGGTCGGTGATGTCGACATGACCGGTCTCTACCAGCGGCTCGACCGGCGCGAATGTCACCGGATCCACGGCATACAGAAGGAAGCGGACCCCGTTGGCCGGCGCCCCGGTCCGGTCGGTGGGCACGTAGGTCCCACCGCTGTACTCGTAGGTCTTGCCGGCAATTTCCGAAGGGATGGCCGCGCTGGAAGCGCTGAAGCTCTTGTGTGCCGCCGTCGGCAGCAGAGCGGCGAGTCGCTTTGCGCTCCGGATCGCCGCTGCCCGCATCCCCGCAGGGCCGTGTGCCCTGATGTCCATGGCCGCCGCAGACGAGGCGATCAAGGGGGTGGGATAGGCCGCGTCAAACAGCACGCTCAGAGACGAGAAGCTGGCAAAGGTGGACGAGCCGAAGGCGGCGTTGACCGCCTCGATGTCGGCTGAGGTGCCGGCGGGATTGAACGGCACATCGGGGCCGGAATCGCCGCAGCCGGTAAGGACGACCGTCACGGCAGCCAACAGGGTCACAGAACGCTTCGCGAGTTGCATGACGCGCATGGGTAGAGTCTCCGTTGCCTGGGCCACCGAGCGCGGTGTCGGCCGCTCGAGCCGCCGGTAAATACTTAGGGGGATGATCTTTAGCGGTTGATTCCGGCCGGTGCTGATAGCCACCGGCAGGGCTTCCAGGGCGGGGATGAGGCAACGGCTATGCCAAGGGTTGCAGTAGCTGGGAGCTGGGGGCTGGGAGCTGGGAGCACGCGTACAGACCTACCAACTGGCAACTCCAAGCTTCAAGCTCCTAGCTCCCTTTCGACTCTACCGGCATGTCCTCCTTTTTCCAGGCCTCCCAGCCGCCCACGAGCGCGCGCGCCCGGGGCCAGCCGGCTGTCCGAAGTTCTCGCGCCACCCGGGCGCTTGTGGCTTCGTCCTTTCAGGCACAGTAGAGGACCACCGTGCCGTGGTGGTCGAGCCCCAACTGGCGGGCGCGGCGGACCGCGTCGTCGGGCGGGAGTCTGATGGCGCCCTTGGCGCGGAGATTGTCGCCCTGGTAGGTCCGGTCGGTCCTCACGTCGGCCAGCACCACCGGTTCGCCCGCCTCCTGCAGCTGCCGCACCTCGGCGATGGTGATCCGCTCGGGAACTGCCGCCTCGGGAGCGGCTGACTCCGGCTTGCGCGGCCGCGCCGGTGCCGTCGTGACCTCGGCTCCGGGGCCCACATCCTTCCTGAGAAACGCGGCAATGGCGGCGCCGTGAAGCAGGACCGACAACAACACGACCAGGCAGGTGATCTCGAACAGACGCACGCTGCCGGGCATACCTGCGAATACCGGCAGCAGGATCAACAGGAGGGAGCTCAGCCCCCGGGGCCCGAACCAGGCGATGAGACGGCGGTCGCGCGGGGCCACTCCGGCCCGGGCAAGAACAGGCAGGAGCACCAGAGTGCGGGCCGCCAGCGCCAGCACCGCGAACAGGAGCGTGCGGCCGTCGGCCACCGAGAAGCCGCTCCAGATGAGCCAGGCCCCGAACGCCACGAAGGTAAAGAGCAGGAACATCTCCGCCGTTGCCTGCCCGTAGTCGAGGAAGCAGTCGCACAGCTCCACGTCCATCGCCGCCACCACGATCCCGGCCGCGAATGCCGCCAGGAAACCGCTCCCACCCACCGACTCCGCGGCGGCAAAGGCGGTGAAGGCCACACCCAGCGCGTAGAGCGATTCGTAGTCGCGTCGCACGCCTACCCGGCTTCGAATCTTCTCCAGCAGCGTGATGGCGACGAAACCGACCAGGGCGCCCAGTGCCGGCCCCAGGATGAAGAGCCCAATGGCGTGGCGGCCGAACTCGACCGGGTCCATCGCTCCACCGGACTGAACCGCGATGATGCCGAGCGCCACGATCGGCAGCAACACCACGTCGTTCATCCCGCTCTCCAGCCGAAGCGCCACCCGTGCGGTGGGCGGGAGGCTGGGCCGCCGCAGCAGGTTGCGTAGCAACACCGGGTCGGTCGAGGCCAGCGCCGCGCCCAGGATTATCGCATCGAGCCAGGGAAGGCCGAGCAGCAGTCGGCCCGCCAGCCCAATGAGCACGGCGGGAATCAGGCTCCCGGGACCGAGCGCCAACAGCGCGAGTCGGCGCTGCCGGCTGACTTCGCCCATGTCCATCGCAATCGCGTCGCTGAACAGCACCAGCACCAACGCGAGGGTGGCGATGATCTTGAGCGTGGGCGACTCGAGCGTGAGGTCGATCAGCCCGAGTCCGGCGGGACCGAGCAGGACGCCGAGGAGCAGGAAGATGCCGACCTGGGGCAGCCCGCTCCGCTCGATGACGCCTGAGAGCAGCGACGCCACCAGGATCACGATTCCGATCAGCGCGAGTGCGCCGGCTAGATTCTCGGTGAACATGGAAGCAAGATGGAGAGGCTAGGGAACTTTGGCTATTGGCTACGGGCTATGGGCTATGGGCTGCTCCGTGAGCCGAGGTTCCGATGACGGTGATCACCTTCGTTTAACGGCGTAGCGCATAGACCATAGCCAACAGCCCCTATCCGCCTTAACCTCGTCCATGACCCCGAACGAGCCCCAGGCCACCGCACTCCTGCTCGCCACCTGTGGTCTGCTGCTGGGGATCAGCGTGCTGTTCAGTCGCGCGTCACAGCGTTTCGGCGTGCCCATCGCCCTCCTGTTCCTCGGCGTGGGAATGCTGGCCGGCTCGGAGGGGATCGGCGGCATCGAGTTCAGCGACTACAAGTTCGCCTTCCGGATTGGCGTGCTGGCGCTGGCGCTGATCCTGTTCGATGGCGGGCTCAACACCCCGCTGAACGCGGTGCGGCGGGCGGCGGGACCGGCCGGCGTGCTCGCGACGGTCGGCGTGGCCGCCACCGCGACGCTGGTGGCCGTGGGCGCGAACTTCCTGGGCCTGGATTGGCCGGAAGCGCTGCTGCTCGGGGCGGTCGTGTCGTCCACCGATGCCGCGGCGGTGTTTTCGGTGCTCCGGGGGAGCGGGCTCCAGCTCAAGCGACGGGTGAGCGTCACCCTGGAGGTCGAGTCCGGCATCAACGACCCGGTCGCGGTCATCCTCACCACGGTGCTCACCCAGAATCTGCTGACGCCCGGCGCGGCGATGGGCTGGCGGATCCCGGTGGAGATCGTGGTGCAGATGGCGGTGGGTACGGCGGTGGGAGCCGGCGTGGGATACGGCGGCAGGTACCTGCTCCCCCGTCTGGCGCTCCCCACCGGGGGTCTCTACCCGGTGATGACGCTGGCGCTGGGGCTGGTGGCCTTCGGCGTGGCGACGCTAGCCCACGGCAGCGGCTTCCTCGCCGTCTACCTCGCGGGACTTCTCCTGGGTAACGGACCACTGCCATACCGCACCGGTCTGCTGAGGGTACACGATGCTCTCGCCTGGCTCAGCCAGGTCGGAATGTTTCTCATCCTGGGCCTCCTGGTCTTCCCGTCCCGGGTCATGGCGGTGGCACCGGTGGGTCTGGTCATCGGGGTGCTCCTGGGGTTCGTGGTCCGGCCGGCGGTCGTGTGGCTCTGCCTCCTGCCGTTCAGGTATCCGAGGCGCGAGGTGCTCTTTATAGGATGGGTCGGGCTCCGGGGCGCGGTGCCGATCGTGCTGCCACCTTTCCAGTGCTGGCCGGGGTGCCGGGAGCGGAGCGGCTGTTCGACCTGGTCTTCTTCATCGTGGTGGTGAACGCCCTGGTGCAGGGCGGCAGCGTGGCGTGGCTGACCCAGAAGCTCGGACTCCAGAGCAAGGAGCCTCCCGCGCCCCAGGCGGTGCTGGCCATCGAGAGTCGCCAGCCGCTGCTGGGCGAGCTGATGTCGTTCTACATAGATGACGCCCTGGTGGTGACCGGGGTGCCGGTGGCGGACCTTCCCTTGCCCGATGGTGCGGCGGTGGCGCTGATCATCCGGGGCAACGCGTTGGTACCCCCGGTCCCGGGCACCGCCCTCCAGGCCGGCGACCACGTGCACCTGATCGCGAAGCCGGAAGATCGGGCGTTTATTCAACTGATGTTTGGAAGACCAGAGGAGGAATAAGGTGAGTCACGCACCCGAGCGGCCGCTGAGTACGGCTGAGGACAAGGACGCAGAGGACCAGATGCGCTTCCAGGCGCAGTTGCTAGAGGCCATTCCCGATAGCGTGATCTTTACCGATCTCGACGGCCACATCAGGTACTGGAACCGTGGTGCGCAGGATCTGTTCGGCTACTCGGCCCAGGAAATGATCGGGCAGACGCCCGCCGTACTGTACCCCGAGGCGGGGGCCGAGCTCCTAGCCGAGGATCTCGAGGCGATCATGGCCGGCCGAGAGTACGTCGACACCTGGCAAGGGAGGCATAAGGACGGAGCGGTGGTATGGGTCGACCTCAAGACCACGCTCGCCCGCGCCGCCGACGGCCAGCCGATCGGCATCATCGGAGTGGGCAAGGATGCCACCGGGCGGAAGCAGGCGGAAGACGCATTGACGAGCAGCGAGCGCCGGTACCGCCTCATCTCACAGGCGAGCCGGGAGGCGCTCTGGGAGTGGGACCTCGCCACCGGCAGAGTGACTTGGAGCGCGGGGGCCGAGGTAATACTCGGGTTCGATCCGCAGACGGCCGGTTCGAACGGAGTGCTGGGGCGGGAGCGCATCCACCCTGACGACCGGAGGCGGATAGAGGAAGGCCTCACGGAGGCAATGGCGGGCACCGCCGTGTTCTGGTCCGACGAGTACCGGGTCCGGCGAAGTGACGGAAGCTACGCCGTGGTATCCGATCGAGCCTACATCGAGCGCGATGCAGACGGGCGGCCGATTCGAGCCGTGGGGGCCATGGCTGACATTACCAGCCGGAAAAGAGCGGAGGAACACCTTCGGCAAACCGATCGGCTCGAGGCCGTTGGACGCCTGGCCGGGGGCATCGCGCACGATTTGAACAACATGCTCATGAGCATTCTCGGCTCGGCTGGTTTTCTTTCCCGGGCGCTGGCGCCGGATTCTCCCGAAGTGACCGAGGTGCAGCGTCTGACCCTGGCCGCGAACCGCTCGGCCAAGTTGACCCAGCAGCTGCTCGCCTTCGCCCGGCGGGACATGATTCAGCCCCAAGCCCTCGACCTCAACGGGGTGGTGACGGATGCTGTCTCTCTCCTCCGACCCCTGCTGAGGCGAGCGATAGAGCTCGAGATGGAGCTGGCGCCCGGCCTGGAGCCTGTATTCGCCGACAAATCGCGACTCGACCAGGTGGTGGTGAATCTGGTGCTGAACGCTCGAGATGCCATGCCGCACGGAGGCCGAGTGATTCTCGAGACGGCGTCAGTGAGGCTGGACCCGGCCTACCTGGAGCGCCATGTGCAGGTAAACATCAAACCAGGCCGCTACGTCATGCTGGCGGTGAGCGATACGGGGCATGGCATGGACCGCGATACCCTGAGTCATATCTTCGAGCCGTTTTACACTACGAAGCCGGTGGGTCAGGGGACGGGTCTCGGGTTGGCCACGGTGTACGGGTCAGTGAAGCAAGCGGGGGGTCTGGTGTGGGCCTACAGCGAGCCCGACCTCGGCACGGTGGTCAAGGTGTATCTGCCCGCAATGGATCCTCGAAACTCGGCCGGAGAGCAAGATCCAGCCTTCTGAGCTGAGCAGAACCGAGGTAGCGGCGCAACTCCGCCGGCTCGGGGTCGAGGAAGTCGGTGTCTTGCTGGTCCACTCCTCCTTTCGAGCCACGCGTCCGGTGGAGGGGGGACCGCGTGGGCTGATCGATGCGCTTCGTGACGCCCTCGGCCCCCATGGCACTCTGGCCATGCCGTCCTGGACCGGAGACGACGACGAACCCTTCGATCCACTCACTACCCCCGCGTCGCCCGACTTGGGAGTCGTTGCCGACACCTTCTGGCGACTGCCCGGTGTGCTGCGCAGCAATCACCTACAAGCCTTTGCGGCGGCCGGACCCCAGGCTGCCCGCATCACCTCGGGCCCGCTTCCCCTTCCGCCCCACGTTCCCGAAAGCCCGGTCGGCCGGGTGCACGACCTGGATGGACAGGTGCTGCTGCTCGGCGCCGGTCACGATGCGAACACGACGCTTCACCTGGCCGAGCTGCTCGCGGGGGTGCCGTACGGCGTGCCGAGGCACTGCACCGTCCTCCAGGACGGACGCCCGGTTCGGCTCGACTACCGGGAGAACGACCATTGTTGTGAGCGCTTCGGGTTGGCGGACGGATGGTTCCGCGCGCGGGGCCTCCAGGTGGAAGGCTCCGTCGGACACGCGCATGCGCGGCTGATGAGGGCTCGCGATGTAGTCGCAGTTGCGCTCGAGCACCTGGCGGACGACCGGCTCCTCTTCCTCCACCCCTTCGGCGCCGGGTGCGCCGAATGTGACGAGGCGCATCGGAGCACGGGCCGACCGCGTCCCTAGCCGGACAGGGGGGCTATCCCACTCGCCGTGGCTAGGCCGAGGAGTCAGCGCGAGTCGCGGCTCTCCTCCCGGATCACGGCGATGCCGGCCCTGCCGAGTGAAAACAGCGACTCGAACCTCCCCTTCACCGACACGTCGGCTCCCTTGCGGGGCGCACTGCCGCGGTCGCTCACCACGGTGATGGTACCGGTCTTGTCCTTGAGCTGGTACGCGCCCACGCCGAGCCCGCCGGCGCCGCCCTGGACCTCGCCCTGGACCCGCACCGTCTTGCCGTCGTAGCGGGTGGAATTATCCAGCAGGTCGCCGATGGGGGTGACGCCTGCGCAGCCGGCGAGCATCAAGGCGCCGGCAAGCGGCAGGAATGAGAACGACCGTCGGACTGCAGAGGCTGTAATGGTCATGTCGGCTGCTCCGGGTAGGAGATGCGTTAACGCCTGACTTACTCGGTACTCTCGAAGGTAAATCTCGGCTCTTCACCGCACCTGGTCCAGCGTACCCGTACGAACCCCTGCAAATCATCGAAAGTCCCGGCCGCGTGCAGCTCGCCGGACTTGATGCGCTGCACCGTGTCGGTGCAGCTGGCGTCGTACTGGAGCGGCGTCGGGGTGGTGATCACGAGGACGAAATGCTCGGGGCCACGGGTCCAGTCCGCCGTGCCCGCAACATCGAGCGCGCCGCTGGGCAGCGGCTCGTTGATCTGGAGCGGAGCAGCCGGCGTGTAATTGACCACCCACTGCTTGTCGATGGCGGCGTCGGGGTGCCCGGCAAAGGTGCGAACGACCTGGAGATCGGACGTGAGCAGGAGTCTGGCGGTCGACCCGCTGAGGCTGCGGGTGCCGTTTCGGGTGACGTCGTAAATCACCTTGCTGTCGGCGCTGGTGAAGCGGGAGCGGAGCCCGGTGAGGGTGGCCTCGTAGCCGAACCCGGCGCTCGAGGGGGCCGGATCCTGGAACCGGAGCTGGCCCACGATGTCGAGGGTGCCGCCGCGCCAGCCGGTGAACCGGCAGGGAGGGGCGGTAAAGAGGTAGGTGGCGTCGTCGGGGACCCCGTCCCCGTCGCTGTCCGCCGGAGCGGACGGACTGACACAGGGAACGGCCCTGATAGAGGTCGCGGTCCCGGCGGCCTGGGTGGTGCCGATGGGGTCCAGGGTGCTGCCGAGAGTGAGGGCGCTGAGTCCGGCTTCGACCTCGTCCCGGAAGCTGGCGCCCACGTCGCCGGTGAGGACGTCCGCTGGACCCGAGCCGCTGGAGATCTCGGCCTTGCAACCGAGCGCCGCAGAGGCGGTTAGGGCGGCGGCCAGGAAGGCCAACCTGGTCCGGGATTCGGTCATGCGTGCTTCTCCTTCCGGTGGCGCCGCGCGGTCCGGATTCCGGGACCCGGGCGGCTGAACCCGCTCTCCTCGGCGGCGGGTCTCGGGATCGGGTGCCCCCGACCTGTGAGCATAACCCGGGCCCGGGAGGAGGAACACCCGGAGCCGGAGGGTGACCTGCCCTCCGTCGCTTCTCGCCATTACAAACCATCAACAGCGAAACATCAAGCCGGACAAGTTGTTGACGGTGGGTTGAAGGCGCCGCATACTCTTGGAAACCCCTCACCCGTGAGACCCTGTGGAGCCGCGACGGTATCTCCGTTGCCTGGGTCAGCCCTCCCTGTTCGCCCCGTCGGGCGAGCCGATCCGCTTTCGCACCAAGAAGCACCTGGCCCTGCTCATCTACCTGGCGGTGGATGCAAGAACTCACCGCCGAGAGCGGCTGGCCGAGCTGCTGTGGCCCAACGTGACGCCCACCGAGGGACGGCATTCCCTCGCCACCGCGCTCTCGACTCTGCGGCCCCGGCTCGGCCCTCAGGGCCTTGAAACCAGCCGGGACCATGTTCGCCTTAGCCCGGGACGGGTGGAACTCGACCTCGATCGCCTGGAAGCGGGGGATATACTCGGTACTGAAGTGACCGGCACGTTGGAGGTGGCGGCCTTCCTCGATGGTTTCGACATTGTCGACTCATCCGAGTTCAACCACTGGAAGGACCGGCAGCAGGCCCGCCTGCTGCCGGCGATCAAGGACGCGCTGGTCGTCCTGATCGACCGCTGCCGTCGGACCGGAGATTCTCGCCAGATCGAGCGGCTGGCGGACCGGATGCTGGTGCTGGACGAGCTGAGCGAGGAGGCGATCAGGGCCAAGATGGAAGCCCGGGCGTTTGCCGGTGACCGGCTGACGGCGCTGGAGTTCTTCGAGGAATGGAAGAAGAAGCTGGCCGACGAGCTGCAAGCAGTTCCTTCCGACCTGGTCGAGGGCATGGCCGTGCGTCTGCGGCGGCGGGGCTGGGAACGGACGACCTCGACCAACATCCCGACCGTCCCGACCGATCAGTGGCGAGGGCGACCGTTCATCGGCCGTGCGGCCGAATATCGAGTGCTGTACGAGCTCTGGGAGGGAGTGCAACGAGCCGAGCCGGGTCACGCACTGATAATGGGTGACTCCGGAGTCGGGAAGACCACGCTGGTCGAGAAGCTCACGACTGCGGCCGGCCTGGAGGGCGCGGCAATCAGCCGAGTGCAGTGTTATGACCTCGAGCGAGAGATCCCCTACTCCACTGTGAGTAGCCTCATCCTGGGATTGCTGGACCGCCCGGGAGTCTCAGCCACCGCGCCCGAGTCGCTCGCGGAGCTTGCCAAGACCGTACCGCAGGTGCGGCACCGCTTTCCTAACATTCCGGCATCGAGTGACAGCCAGGGCGAGGCGGCCAGGATTCGGTTGACGGAAGCGTTTCACGAGATGCTCGCGTCGGTGGCGGAGGAGCATCCGGTCATTCTGGTGGTGGACGACCTGCACCTGGCAGACGATGTCAGCTTGGCGGTCCTTCATCTGATGATGCGGCGGGCCCGCGGGCAGCCGATCATGGTGTTGCTCATAGCGCGCCCCGGAGAACTGCCCCAGTCTCCTCAGGCTGCAAAGCTTCGAGCGGCCGCTCGGGGCCTGGGCATCCACGAAATCGAGCTCCTACCGCTGGGCGACGAGGAAAGTCTGGAGCTGTTGCGCTCACTGATACCGTCCGACGAGATCCAACCCTCGCTTCCCGCTCAACGGGCCCTGCTTCGGGCAGCGGCTGGCTACCCCATGGTCCTCGAGTTTCTGGTTCAGGATTGGCGGGAGAGTGGGGCGCAGTCCGCCGGCCTCTCGGTCGACGCAATGACCAATGAACTCGGGCCTGGTGGAGCTGCCCGGGTGGCCTTTCGTGACATTCTTGCTCGTGTTGCGCGCTCCCTGGATCCTACTACGCACAATGTACTGAACCTTGCCTCCATACTCGGCCACAGGCTGAACGACATGAGTATGTACACTCTTGTTGACTTGAGCCTCGGCCAAACAATCACGGCCATGGCAGAGTTGGTGAGTCGACGAGTCCTGAGAGATGGAGCAACTGGCCTGGAGTTCGTAAACGAGATGGTTCGCGCCGCCGCCTATATGGGCGTTCCTGCTACCCTACGCAAGGTGCTCCATGGCAAGATTGCAGACCGCTTTGTGGAGGTTCAAATGCGGGGTGGTGAAACGCTGAGTCTGGAGGTTGCATGGCACAGTATTCGGGCGGGGAGAAGTGTTGAGGCAACTCCATACCTTCTGCGAGGAGCACGGGAAGCAATACGGTCAGGCTCACCATATGCCGCAGAGCGCGGCCTCTCAACCGCCCTCTCGAGTCTTGGTGATAAGGACAAGGTCGAAGCACTTGTCCTGCTAGCGGAAGCGCTCCAGGAGCAGAGTAGATGGGAGGAGTCGCTGGCCGCTTTGGATCAAATGGACCTGACTGAACATCCCGTTTCTAACAGTCTTGCGCTGGTACTGCGAACTCGAGCACGCCGACGGCTCGGCTATATCGTAGGCGAAGAACTGGCCGACCTACCCAGGAAGCTTTTGACATTTATTGAATCACCTGCCGACAAGTCGAGCAGGATAAGAGCAGCGGTAGAGGCAGCATCGGTGCTCGACACTTCGGCCCATCCAGAGCTAGCCCAAGCGATACTGGGAAGGCTGCTTTCCTTCAATGCCCAGGATTTAGAAGCAGATGACATTGCTCACCTCCTCCTCGCAAAGGCGATGCTCTTCTATCGGGTCAAAAACCTTCTTTCAAGTTTGAACTGTATAACCGAAGCGACCGCTATCCTGGAGCGACAGCAAGGTCCCAATTCAGCCTTGGCCATGTTCCATCAGGGCCTGGGGGCCATTCTTACGAGACAGGGCGCCTACCAGGCCTCGGTTTCTGCATTTCTAAAATGTTACCAGACTGCCTCCCGAGTAGGGAATGACGCGATTGGTTTACAGGCCAGTGCAAGCCTCGCACTAACCCTCCTGAGGCTTGGCGAGTACAAGAAGGCACTCGATTGGGCAGATCAGGCACTCGCATGCGGTGCGGAGGCGGTGGCTCAACCCTACTGCTTGCCGGCGATGCACAGCTCCGTTTCGTCTTACGCGATGTTAGGGAAGGCTGAACAGGCTGAAGTAGCCATCCGCAGGGGAGCTCAAGAGTTTGGCAGTTTTAGTCTAACCGGTGTATCACAGGCGTGGGCGCTCCATGCGGCAGACGGATACGCAATGCTGGGAAAAATAGAGCAAGCTGAGCAGGAGGGTTGGCGTGCCACCTTGGGGGGAAACAGCCATCTCCACTTGGAGCGGTACACGGGGCCCTACGCTCGGTGGACTGCCAGGACCAGTGTGCACTTAGGAAAGATGAGTGATGGGCACAAGAAGCTGGACGACCTTGTGGCGAACCTCGAAAGCTATGACGCTTTAGACAAGGCTGAGATACTCAATGCAAAGGCCTGGTTGAGCGCGAAGACCGGCGTCTCAAACGAACATGTCACCCGAATGCGTAGCTACCTGGAGGCCCTTCCACCGGCAGTAACAGATCAGCTGAACCGCATGGGAATGCTCGATTTCTTGTAGCCACACCAGCCTAGGCATTTCTCTTCCAGATTCCGCCAGAGGGCCAACTCACGCGTTTCGATCTGGAGGGCCCATTCTCCGCAAGGTCGGCCGCGGCTGAGGCGCCACCAATCAACCGGCGGACTGCGACTGACGCCACCACCACGTCAATCAGCTCGGGGTCGAACTGAGTTCCCCTACATTTCTGCAGCTCTGCTATCACGACATCGAGCGGGAGACGCTTTCTATAGGGACGATCGGTGGTCATGGCATCGATCGTGTCCGCGATCAAAATGATACGCGCCCCCAGGGGGATGCCTTTTGCTGATAAGCCATCAGGGTAACCTTGGCCATCCCAACGTTCATGATGATGCCGCACAGATTCATGAATAAATCCGTGAAACTTGGAAATTATCCCGACCAGATCGGCGCTCTTTGCAGAGTGCGTCTGCATCAGCGCAGTCTCTTCGTCAGTTAGGCGCCCCTCCTTACGAAGCAAAGGAGCGAATTCCTCGTGGATCTTACCGACGTCGTGAAGCAGCGCCGCAGTCTCGACCTGCTCGATCTCGCGCGCAGTCAGTCCAAGCTCAACCGCCACAGCTCGAGACATCTCGCTGACCCTGACAGAATGACCTGATGTATAAGGATCGCGCGCTTCGATCGCCTTTACCATGACTTGAAGAAGCTCTTGGCCACTGTGCTCAAGCTGGTGATACAACCCGTAGACGTGGCGCACGGCAACAATTGGAATGATTACGCCAAGAAGTCCCAACGAGCCGAAGCCAAGCCATAGGTCGAAGCGCGTGTAGAGCCAAACGACGAGGACAGAGATTAGGCTCGCACCAAGGTCGTAGCCCAAGACCCCACGAGTATTCAGGCTCCAGATCTCCCGAAAGGCTCGATCGGAGCTCAACGATACTGCGAGGCTGACCAGGACAGAATTTGTGACGAAATAGCCAACAGCCAACAGCGGAAAGAGACCTAGGTCTTTCTGTCCCACCGGAGAGGAGAAGGCGGGATCAAGGCTCAAGTATTCTGGAGGAAAGTTGCCCCCCAGCCATCCGTAGATTGTAGCGGCAACAACGACCGCTAGTATCCGCTGAGATACGTTAAAAACTGACTTCAATGCTTGGTTACCGAGGGTGATTTGGCTGAGTAGAGTTGCTGCCCCAGCAATCGCACCCCCCCAGAAAGCGCCGAACAAGAGGCAGGCCGCAAGGTGCATGATAAAGGATGTGGAACCCTTCGCTGCCACTCTCAAATCAG
>JBKJZM010000253.1:0-4005 GCA_046715295.1 Gemmatimonadales bacterium
GACAACCGGTCGAGATAGCGGTAGAGCCGGGCGAAGTGCATTTCGAACAGGATCACGAAACGGTCGTGGAACGACGCGGTCTCCGGAGCGTCCACATCACCTCCAGAGATAGGAACCGGGAGCCTACAGTATTTGTGACAGGAGAGGGGCGCGGGTCAGAACCGCCAGTCGAGCCCCACGACCAGCGGTGCGAGCGGTCGCATTTCGACCGGTACGGGGTTGCCGGTCGCCGGGTCCTCGGCGTAGGTCAGCACATTCTTGCGATTGAGCAGGTTGGTGACCGTGGCAAAGAACGCGACCATTGCGTCGCGACGGGCCAGCTGGAAGTGCCAGTGCTTCCTGATCCCGAGGTCCACCCTGAAGTAACCGGGCAGCTGCGTGGCGCCGATGGCCTGGCCGCTATGGTCGGGGCTCCCGGCGAATTCGCATCCACGATCGAGAAGGTTGCACGCCTCCCACTCGAGACCGCCTGCCACTGCCGTTGTCCGCCGGCCCCGGGCAGCCGTGGCTCCAAGACGGAGAGAAGCCGTGGCCGAGGGAAAGACGATGAGCCCGCCCTGAAGCAGGTGAGTCGTCCCGTGACCGGGCACGTAGCCGGACTCGCCGTACCGCACTCGGACACGCTGGAGGCCGTAGCTGGCAACGATTCCATAGCGCGTCCGGCTCAGCGCTGCGTCCACCGCAAGGCCGGTAGCTCTTCCAGAGCCGACGGCGAACGTCCCCGTGGCGAAGGGGCCCCCATCTCGTGGAGCCACCAGCAGGAGTCCGTTGCTGGTGCGCCGGTACGCCTCGACCGCGAGCCGAGCACCTGTGAATAAGACATACTCAGCGCCAACTACGATCCCGTCACTTCGCCCCACCGGTACGCCTGGGGCTCCCGCTCCCAGGTACAGATCGGCCGGGAAGACGTTGCCGACCACCGACTCGGCGTTCCGGAGCGACTGGGCAAATTGGTGCGCCCGTGCGTAGCTGCCGGACAGCGTGAGCCGCTTTGCAAGCCTCAGCCGGAGTTGCGCGTACGGACCGAAGTACAGGTCGGCATCGGCCACCGACATCGAAGCCCCGGCCGTGAGAGCGGCTGGGCGGCCCAGATCTCTCGTGTGCTGCGCGAACGCAGTAGCCACCGGCGTGTTCGCCCGCGCTGTCCACCCGACGGGCGTGGAATCTGACGTCACCTGGTAAGACGTCCGGCTGCGCTCGAGCCGGATCCCGGCGGTTGTGCGCGAAGGCTCGGAACCGAGATCAACGGTGCCGAGCAGGCCCAGATCGTTTCGGGCCGAAGCGAGGGCGGTCTTTCCGGCCGAGCCGGCCCAGGCGGAGGCGGCGTCCGCCGTCGCCCGCCACCCCAGCAGCTTGACGCTCGCCCCAGCCAGTCGGCCGCTCCACTCGGCTCCGAACGAACGGCTGGTCCACTCGAAGCTGTTGCGCCCCATACCCCTGAGAGCATTCGGCTGGGCCGAGGCTTCGATCTCGTTGCCGCTCTCATACCCCAGCAGCCGGACCCGCCCGCTGCCGATAGGAGCCTCCAGCTTTGCCAACCGATCTCCGCTCTCCGCCTGCAGGTATGAGGGATCGCGATCCTGCCCGAAAAGAGCCGGCATTCGGGCTCTGAGGCTCACGAGGTAGCCGGCGCCGTTAGCGCCGATCGCGCCGTCGATCGTCATGCGCGCCTGGGTAGTGCTGAAGGTCCCTTGAGTGACCGTACTGCTGCCGGGCTCGCGGGTAGCGGCGGCGATGGTACCGGCGAGGGCGTCGGGGTAGCCCGGCAGGGGAACCGAGGCGGAGAGACGCACGCCCGAGAGCGCGTCGGGGTTCCACGCGCTGAACTGACCTGCGGCATGGTAAGGACTGAACACCGGGATGCCGTCGAGCAGGTACACGGTCTGGTCCGCCTGACCGCCGCGGATGTGGACTCCACTGGGCGATTCCGGACGCATGGTCACCGATCCGCCGTCGAGTCCCTGCAGCGCATCCGGTTCCGAGAGCAGTGGGTTGTTCCGAACCGCAGCCATGGAGGTGCTTCGGTCGTAGTGCCCGCTGGGGTCCATGTCCTCGAGACCGGGGAGGCTCAGCGGTGTGCGCACCTCGATGGTACCCAGGCGGATCGGCTCGCTGGGGAGAGAGACGTCGATGTTCAGCCGACCACTGGCGGGAACCAACGCGTGCAGCGCCCGCTGGGCGTGGCCGATGAAGCGAATTGTGATGTGCTGGGGACCGGGCGGGACGTCGACCATTACGTACCGGCCGGCGACGTCGGTGGCGGTGACACGGCTGAGGTCCGGCATGGCTACGATGGCTCCGGCGAGCGGCTCACCGGTCTGCTCATCGCGCACCACGCCGGCGACCGTGGCCTGAGCGGCCTGCACGGCAAAAAGAATGTTGGCTGCTGTGAGGAGGAGACTCATCGGGACCTTACCCGCTGACCGCCTATATGACCCGTGCCCGTCCGCCTCAAGATCCGTCAAGCCTGCCGCGGCGACAAGTCCCGGGTCCGCTCCGGCGTCGTTCTCCCCACAGTCGGAGGCGAGAAACTGTTGCGCTGTCGGAGTTTGTGCAGATTCCTGCAGCCACGCGTCGGGGCGGCGGCTGAGTGGGGAAGGACGCAGCGCCTTGGCCGTCAGAGTGCGACGGAGAGTGGTTATCTTCGAGCACAACCCGTCAGACGGAGCCCCCACCATGGCCCCCGGGATTCCACGACGCCGCTTTCTCCAAAGCACCTTCGCGGCTGCGTTCACCCCGCTGCCGCGGCTTCACCGGCCCCCGGGCCGGAAACCGAGAATCCTTTTTATCCTCGCTGACGACCTCGGCTACGGCGATCTGAGCTGCTACGGGCGGCCGGTTCAACCCGGGGCGCTGGCATCCTTGCGGGAAGAGTTTCGGCAGTGGAACGAGCAGATGTTGCCGAGGCCTTCCTGATCATGCCCCCGAGCTCCCAACTCCTGGCGGCAGCCTTGATGCTGCTCCCTTCCCTTGCCATCAGCCAGACCCTGCCTCCGCCCGAACACCGCCGGCTGGCGCGCGCTATCCTCGAAGAGCTGGTGGAGATCAACACGGTACGGGACTCAGGCGCCACCCGTGCGGCCATGGCGCTGGGGAAGCGGCTCAGCGGCGGCGGGTTTCCTGCGGAAGACCTGCACCTCGTGGGACCGAAGCCTCACAAGCAGAATCTGGTGGTCCGTCTGCGGGGCCGCGGAAAAGGCCAGCCGATCCTCTTCCTGGCCCACCTCGATGTGGTGGAAGCCCGGCGGGAGGACTGGTCCCTGGATCCATTTACCCTCACCGAGCGCGATGGATACTTCTACGGGCGCGGCACGATGGACATTAAGGATGAAGCTGCCGACCTGATTACCAATCTCCTCCGACTGAAGGCGGAGGGATACGTCCCCGACCGGGACATCGTGGTGGCGCTCACCGACGACGAGGAGGGCGGCGACGACAACGGGGTGAGCTGGCTGCTTCAGCACCGCCCCGAGCTGATCCGCGCGGCCTATGTGATCAATACCGATGCGGGCGGAGGCCAGATGGAGCACGGACGGCGCCTCCGCAACCCGGTGCAGACCAGTGAAAAGATCTATGCCACCTACCTGCTCGAGGTGACCGGTGCCGGCGGCCACAGCTCTCTGCCTCCGAGAGACAATGCCATCTACACCCTGGCTCAGGGCCTGGACCGCCTGTCTCGATTCCACTTTCCAGTGCGACTCAATCCGACCACCCGCGCATTCTTCCGGCAGCTCGCCCGGCAGGAAAGGGGGCAGATCGCCCGCGACCTGCGGGCGGTGAGCGGCGAGACGCCGGATCCCCAGGCGGCGAAGCGACTCGCCGCGGTACCGATGTACAACTCCTCCATGCGGACCACCTGTGTGGCCACCATGCTCCAGGCGGGTCATGCGGAGAACGCCCTGCCCCAGCGGGCGCAGGCCACTATTCAGTGCCGCCTCCTTCCCGGCGAATCGCCCGAGGAGACCCGGGCCACTCTGGCGCGGGTGGTCGCCGATACGCTCATAC
>JBKJZM010000254.1:0-12724 GCA_046715295.1 Gemmatimonadales bacterium
CGCGCGGTGGTGCTCATCTCCGGCAAGGCCGACACCTTCATCGCCGGTGCGGACATCGAGGAATTCACCGCCATCGGAACTCAGACCGAGGCCGAGCGATTGAGCTTTGAGGGGCAGGAGACGGTGAGCCGTCTCGAGACCTTTCACAAGCCGATTGTGGCCGCCATCGACGGCGCCTGCCTGGGTGGCGGTCTCGAGGTGGCGCTGGCCTGTCATTACCGAATCGCCACCGATAATCCGAAGACGGTCCTGGGGCTCCCGGAAGTGCAGCTGGGACTCATTCCCGGAGCGGGCGGCTGTCAGCGGCTGCCCCGCCTGATCGGAGCCCGCGCCGCATTGGACATGATCCTTACCGGCAAGACCGAGCGGGCCTCGAAGGCGCTCAGGCTCGGGCTGGTGGATGAGGTGGTGCCCCGCAGCATCCTCCGGCAGGTAGCCATCTCGGCGGCGGAGCGGCTCGCGCGCGACGGGCTTCCCAAGCGCCAGCCGAAGACGGGCCTTTCAGGGTTGATCCTCGACCGCACTGCCGCGGGGCGCCAGCTGGTCTATCGCGGTGCGCGGAAGCAACTGCTGAAGAAGACCGGTGGTCACTATCCCGCGCCGCTTGCGGCCCTCGGGGCCGTCCAGGTGGGGTTGGAGCAGGGAATTACGGCCGGGCTGGCCGAAGAGCACCGAGCGTTCGGGGAGCTCGCGGTGGGAGACGTGTCCCGGAAGCTGGTGCAGATCTTCTTTGCCACCACGGCGCTCAAGAAGGACGATGGTGTTCGTCCCGGCACCACTACTCCCCGGCAGATTCGCCGGCTTGGCGTAGTGGGATCCGGCTTCATGGGAGCGGGAATCGCCGGGACGGCGGTCCTCAACGTCGAGGTTGACACCCGGCTCAAGGACTCCGACCTGACCCGGGTCGGCAAGGGCTTGAAGGCTGCCGCCGGGCTTCTCAAGGAGCGGCTGCAACGCCGCCGCCTCACCCGGCCCCAGTACGACCGCCTGAGTGCTCTGCTCTCCGGTGCTACCGACTTCAGCGGTTTTGGCCGGGCCGACCTTGTCATCGAGGCTGTGTTCGAGGAGCTCGAGGTCAAGCGCCAGGTGCTCGCCGACGTGGAAGCGGAGATCCGGGCAGACGCCATCTTCGCCACCAATACGTCGACCATCCCCATTCATCAGATTGCCGCCCGTGCCCGCCATCCGGAGCGCGTCCTGGGCATGCATTTCTTTTCTCCCGTGGACCGGATGCCTCTCCTGGAGGTCATTCCGACCGAAGCCACGAGTCGCGATACGATCGTGACCGTGGTCCGGTTTGGGCGCCGGATGGGGAAGACAGTCATCGTGGTCGCGGACCGGCCGGGCTTCTGGGTGAATCGCATCCTCTCCCCGTACCTGAACGAGGCTGGGCATCTGCTCCAGGAGGGTGTGCGCATTGAGCTGATCGACTCGACTATGACCGGCTTCGGTTTTCCTGTGGGGCCGGTGGCACTGCTGGACGAAGTGGGGCTGGACGTGGCACACAAAGCCGGGACCGTGATGCACGAGGCGTTCGGCGACCGAATGAAGCCGGCCGCATCGCTGGCCCGTATGCTCGGCGCTACCCGGTTGGGACGGAAAAACGGCCGTGGATTCTACCACTATAAGGCGGGGCACAAGGCCGGTGTCGACCGGAGCGTCTATGCGCTCCTGGCCGTGCGCCCGACCGATCAGGCCGAGGCCGAGGTGGTCAAACAGCGGCTGGTGTACTCCATGCTGAATGAAGCTGCCCTGGCCTGTGCCGACCGGGTGGTGCGAAGCCCGCGCGATGCCGACATCGGCGCAATCTTCGGTATCGGGTTCCCCGCATTTCGGGGCGGTCCGCTACGGATGATCGATGACCTGGGCCCGGGCCGAGTGGTCGAGACGCTCTACCAGCTCCAGGAGCATTTTGGGGAGCGCTTCCGCCCCGCGCCGTCGTTGCTCGACATGGCCAAGTCCGGAGGCCGGTACTATCCCGCGTGACTCGGCGCCGAAGACAGGGTTCCGTCGCATGACCTGGGCAATCGGCGCTGCTGTGGTCTTCTATCTCTGCATTCTGGTCCTTCTCCGGCTGTTCGAACATCACCTCGTCTACTTTCCGGGCCAGCAACGGAGCCTCACTGCCCCGCCCGCCCGGCTCGACCTTCCCATTGAACGGGTCGAGATTCCGACGGAAGACAAGATCACGCTGGTTGGCTGGGTCATTTCGGCACCATCCGATTCGAGCGGACTGTGGCTGCTCATCTGTCATGGAAACGCGGGCAACCTCTCGGAGTTCGACCGGCCGCTCCACTATGCCGGCCTGCGGCAGCTCGGCCTGAGCCTCCTGGCCTTCGATTACCGGGGTTATGGCGAGAGCAATGGCGAGCCGAGCGAGCAAGGCCTGTATCGTGATGCCGAAGCGGCCTACCGCTTTCTGCGGGAGACTCGAGGGGTAACGGCCGACCGAATCGTGATCTTCGGCCACTCCCTCGGATCGGCTGTGGCGATTGATCTGGCCGCGGGCCACCCGGCGGCCGGGCTCATCGTGGAGGGCGCGCTCACTTCGGCCACCGATCGGGGTGGCGAGCTTTATCCTTACATACCTGTCCGCTGGATCGCCCGCAGCCGCTTCAGCTCCCTCGACAAGGTGTCGGGAATTACGGTGCCCAAGCTCTTCCTGCACGCGGACCGGGACGATGTGATCCCCCTGGACCACGGCCGGCGCCTGTTTGAGGCAGCACCGGAGCCCAAGACGTTCGTGGAGCTGCAGGGCGGGCATGCGGACGCCTTCGACGCCGACTCGACACGATACTTCGCCAGCATCGCTGAGTTCCTCACACCTCTCTCACTGCGAGCTATGAAGAACAAGGCCAAGGAAGGAAACAACCAGTAAGCGTTGTACGTTTGTTGGTAGCACCACCTGTCCTTCGTTCCTTCGGTAAAGCTGTTCACTGGAGCTAGACCGCGTGCCCCCCTTTCCTGAACGCCTGCGAGCCGCCGTCGCGGACCGATACCGGATCGAGGAGGAGATCGGTCACGGGGGCATGGCCGCGGTCTATCTGGCTGAGGACCTCAGGCACGCCCGCAAGGTCGCGATCAAGGTGTTACTGCCTGGAAGCGGTGGCGCGCAGTCGTGTGAGCCCCAGCGCTTTCTGCGCGAGATCCGGATCGCCGCCCGGCTGTCCCACCCCCAGATCCTGCCGGTTCACGATTCCGGCGAGGTTGACGGGTTGCTCTACTTCGTGATGCCCTATGCCGGGTGCGAGACACTCCGCGACCGGCTCACGAAGGAAGGCGCCCTCCCCATCGACGCGGCGCTTCGGCTTACCCGCGCCGTGGCCGCAGCGCTGGACTACGCCCACCGGCACAACGTGATTCACCGCGACATCAAACCGGAGAACATCCTGCTCCAGGAGGGCGAGCCGGTGGTGGCCGATTTCGGCGTGGCCACGGCGATTTCTGCCGCGGGGGGTGACAACGTCTACATCACCGACCGGGGCTTTACCGTGGGCACGCCGGCCTACATGAGTCCGGAGCAGGCCAGCGCGGACCGCGACCTGGATGGGCGCAGCGATATCTATAGCCTCGCCTGCGTGCTGTTCGAGATGCTTGCGGGTAAACCGCCATTCTCGGGCTCGGGTGCCAGAGCCACGATGGCTCGGCACGCGATCGAGGCGCCTCCACTGATCCGATCCTGGCGCCCCATGGGTACGGCCGCGGTTGCTCACGCGCTCCAGCGCGCCCTGGCCAAGACACCGGCGGACCGTTTCTCGACGATGGCCGGGTTCTGTGAGGCGCTGGTGGCCCCTCCGCCCCGGCCTACCACGCTCGGCCCGGAGAGTCGGGCCATCGCGGTTCTGCCGTTTGTCAACTCCAGCGCCGATCCGGAGAACGAGTACTTCAGCGACGGCATCACCGACGAGCTCATCAACGCCCTCACCAAGGTCGAGGGGCTGCGGGTCGCATCGCGAACCTCGGTTTTCGCCCTGAAGAACGTACGGGAGGACGTCCGCGCGCTCGGCGCCCGGCTCGACGTGTCGGCGCTGCTCGAGGGCACCGTTCGGAAAGCGGGTAACCGGCTTCGAATTGCCGTCCAGTTGACCGACGTCAGCGACGGGCGGACCCTCTGGTCGGAGCGCTACGACCGGGAGATGGCCGATGTCTTCGCCATTCAGGACGAGATCGCCGGGACCATCGTGCGGACCTTGCGCTCGACGCTGCTGGGTGAGCTGGGCGATCCAACCCCGGTGCGGTACACCGCCAACGTGCGGGCCTACAGCCTGTACCTCAAGGGCCGGTTCTGGTGGAACCGGCGCAGCCAGTCTGCGATCAAGGAAGGAATCCGCTTCTTCGAGCAAGCTATCCAGGAGGACCCCGGTTATGCGCTCGCCTATAGCGGCCTGGCCGATTCATATGCCCTGGATCTCGACTACCGGGGCGCACCGGTCATCGAGGGGATGGAGCGCGCGGGAGCGGAGGCTCGGAAAGCCATCGCCCTGGACGACACCCTGGCTGAGGCCCACACGTCGCTCGGCTGGGTGACCTTCATCTACGACTGGGATTGGGTGGGCGCCGAGCGGGAGTTCAGCCGGGCAATCGAGCTGAACCCTCGGTACTCCACCGCGCGCCAGTGGTACTCCTGGTTTCTGGCGGCCATGGGCCGGTTCGACGACGCGCTGGGCGAGGGCCGTGCGGCGATCGAGCTCGATACTCTCTCGGTTTCCATCCGGCGCAGCATGGGGTGGCTCCAGTATTACGCCCGCCACTACGACGACGCGCTGGAGAATCTTCGTCGAGCGCTGGTGATGAATCCCACCGCCGAAGAAAACCATCGACTCCTGGGGCTGGTCTACGCCCAGCAGGGGCGGTACGACGAAGCCACCGCGTCCTTCAAGGAAGCGGTGTCGAATTCGGAGAGCGACGTCCTTTCGTACGCCGGACTGGGCCAGGTGGCAGCGCTGCGCGGACGGGCCGACGAGGCCCGGGCCGTACTGAGTGAGCTGGAGGAGCGAGCGCGCACCCGGTATGTCTCCCCTGTCGCACTGGCCATGATCCAGGTGGCTCTGGGCGACATAGATGCGTCGTTCGAACTGCTGGAGAAGGCCTATCGGGACCGGCGGGGCTGGCTGGCGTATCTGAGAATCGAGCCCGTACTCGATCCGCTCCGCTCCGATCCCCGCTTTGCGCGCCTGCTCGAGCGGATGCGGCTGACGTAGATGGGCGGCCAGGTTCCGCTGCGTTCGGATATGCACACGATCGCTACCCAGGCGGACGTCGCCTCGGCCCTGGCGGAACCGCTCGCCGTCGTCTACAAGCACAGCCCGATCTGCCCCACGAGCAGCGTCGCCTACCGGGAGATGCGGTCGCTGCATCAGCTTCACCGCGACGTCCCGGTCTACCTCGTGGACGTGGTCCACTCCCGTCCGCTTTCCCGCTACATCGCTGAACGGGTCGGCATCGTTCACGCCTCGCCCCAAGCCATCATTCTGCGAGCCGGCGTTCCGGCATGGCACGGCTCTCACTACGATCTGCGGGCAGAGATCATGGCCCGGCGATTGGCATCGCTGAAGGCCGAAGGGGGAGAGCAAAAGGACCCCACCTAGCGCTCGTTTTGAAACACGGGGCCGGCCAACGTGGCCCCACCTCTCAGCCAGACGGTTCGGAGTTCATACCACTGATCGCGCGCTTCAAGGGTGCGCAGAAGCATTCCGCTCCCAATCTGTTCCTCGACCCGCCGCCAGTCTCTATCGTAACCCTCGAATAGTCCGGCCTGAAACGGTGTCGTAGCCGCCATACCCGTGTCTACTGCCGTCGCTTGGCCGCCACACCCCGGATCGCTACTCCAAGTGGACCACTCGAGCTCCTGCGCGGGTCTCCACTCATGTGGGAGGCGTTACGCGAATTCTCATCATCGACGACGAAGCTAAACCGGGTCAGACTCTGATTCCGCACGACAACGGTGGCCACGAGCAGGTACACGAATTCCAGATCGCCACGCCGGTGCCGTCCGATGTGGAGGACGATCACGCGTCGGCGAGCGACCCCGACTCCGCCGGCTTCCGGGATACATCGATGATCCGCGAGCTGATTGCGCGAGTTGAGGAGCTGCTACGCCAGACTCGTGGGCTCCCCGCTGGAGCGACCACCGGTCTCGCCGGGACGATCCGCTTCGGCAGCGTGCTGCTCGAGCCCTCGACCCAGACGGTCCTGCGCGGGGGTCAGCCTGTCCGGGTGACTCATACCGAGTTCCGGCTGCTCCTGGCCCTGATGCGTCGTCGGGGAGCGATCGCCTCTCGCATGGAGTTGCTGCGCGAGGTCTGGGGGACAGGGGCGGCGGTCAGCAGGCGGGCGGTGGATACCCATATCGCCCGCCTGCGCCGAAAGCTGGAGGAGGACCCGGCCAATCCGCGCCACATCCTGACTGCGCTCGCCTGGGGATATCGCTTCCGTCCGTGAGGACGGCGCTCTGGGGCGGGTGACGAGCCCTGGAGCCGAGTTGCATTGGTCGTCACAGCCCTTGCGTCGCTACGCGGAGGAAAGACATGGGACAAACATTGTCTGGTTGGTTACGCATTGCCCGGCTGGTCCCGCTCATGGTGGTGACGGTCGCGCTCCTGCCCGGGCGGGCTGCTGCTCAGCAGCCGGCGACCCTCACCGGCAGAATAACGGCCGAGTCCGGTCAGCCCCTCGCCTCCGCGGGCGTGGTCATCGAGCAGTTGAGCGCTGGGGCGGTGACCCGACCCGACGGCAGCTACACGATCATCATCCCGGGAGCCCGGGTGCCATCCGGACCGGTCAGCGTGACCGCACGGCTGGTCGGCTACAAAGCCCGCACCGCGCAGGTGAACTTGAGCACCGGGTCCGCGGTGCAGGATTTTACTCTGCCCGACAATCCGCTCCAGCTCGGTGAGCTGGTGGTAACCGGTGCTGGGACGGTGAGTGAGGTGGAGAAGCTGGGCACCGGACGGAGCAGCGTGGACTCGCTGAGCATTGTAAGGAGTGCGGAGCCCAACATCGTCAGCGCTCTCGCGGCCAAGGCCCCGAACGTTACGGTGGTCTCCAGCTCAGGTGATCCCGGGGCATCGTCCCACATTCAGATCCGGGGCCAGACTACCATCAGCGCGGGCAGCGGCATCAGCGGAGCAGATGCCCAGCCGCTCTTCATTGTCGACGGCGTCCCCATCGACAATAACATCAGTTATAACAATCCCAACTTCTCCTCGGTCAACTCCAGCGCGGCCCCGTCCAACCGGGCGGTCGACATCAATCCCAACGATATCGAGAACGTGGAGGTGCTGAAGGGCGCGGCTTCGGGCGCGATTTACGGCTCGCGAGCCGGACAGGGTGTGGTCATCATCACCACGAAAAAAGGCCGCCCCGGTCCGACCAAGTACTCGCTCCGATCCTCGGTTTCGCTCGACGACGTTGGGCGGCTCCCGGAACTGCAGAGCAAATATGGGCTGGGCGCCGCTGGGGTGACCCCAGCCTGCGTGCCGGGGGCGGCTGCTAACTGCAGGGTTCCGTTCGGGTCGGCAGGGAGCTGGGGGCCGGAAATCGCTGCCGGCACGCCCACGTTCAGTCATGCCGGCGAGATGTTCCAGACCGGTCACACCTTCGACAATGCGTTGACCATCTCGGGCGGCAACGACCGGACGACATTTTTCCTGTCCGGCGGCGCCACGACTCAGCGGGGCATTATTACAGGAAGCAACGACAAGTTCGACCGGATCTCGGTTCGTTTCAACGGCTCCCACCGGGTCTTCGACAATCTCAAGGTCGGCGCCAACATCGCCTATGTCGACGGCACCGGGGGCTTCATCACCAGCCGCAACAGCACCGATGGGCTGCTCCTTGGCGCCTGGCGGTCGCCGCCCAACTTCAACAACCGGGTGTATCTCGACCCGACGACCGGGTTGCACCGGGCCTACCGATATCCCAACCCGGCCGCGGGCTCGGAGCAGCAATCGAGGTCTTACGACAATCCCTTCTTCGTAGCCAACGAATCGTTCAACAAGTCCGAGATCGGCCGGACGTTTGGTGGCATCAACGCCGAGTTCGCGGCTACCCCCTGGCTCTCCTTTGCCTACACGTTGGGATCGGACTACTCGAACGACGAGCGCACCCAGGCCTGGCCGTGGAGCACGTCGAACACGACCGTGGTGGGCGTCAACGGAGTTGGCGGCGTCAACGCCGGCTATATCAAGTCCTTCCAGATCGACCACAACCTGACGGCCACCGCGCGATACCGGGTGAGTCCCGCCTTCAGCGGCTCGGTCACCGTCGGCCAGAACCTCAACTCCAACAGCTATCAGACCCGGCAATCGCTGGGGACGGGCTTGATCGCACCCAAGCCCTATAATCTGGGAAACACTGCGGCGCAGCTGCCACCCTACGACTACAAGCAGACCATTCGACTGGAGTCGTACTTTGCGCAGGTGAGCGCGGATCTCTGGGACCAGGTGTTCCTGACCGCAGCGCTACGGAACGACGGCGCTTCGACTTTCGGCGCAGACAGCCGGCGTAACTGGTATCCCAAGGCCAGCGCGGCGTGGACCTTCTTCCGCAGCGCGGAAGGCACCAACCGATTCCTTACCTATGGTAAGCTCCGAGCGGCCTATGGCCAAAGCGGCACCCAGCCCGCTCCCTATCTGCTGAACAGCGTGCTGCTGGGTGCCTGGAACGGGAACGACGGCGGGTGGGGACCAGCGATTTCCTCCGGACAGAACGGGCTCGGTGGGCTGATCTCGAGTTATATCCTGCCGACTACCGATCTCGGCCCCGAGCGGGTCAAGGAGTTCGAGACCGGGTTCGACCTGGGCCTCTGGCAGGACAAGGCGGATATCGGCGTCACCTGGTACCGGGCTGTTTCGAGTGATGTCATCCTCAACCTGCCGACGGCAGGGAGCACCGGCTATACCCAGAAGCCGGCCAATGCGGCCACCATCCGCAACGCCGGGATCGAGGTGGCGCTGAACCTGCGGCCGATTACCAGGCAGAACTTTGCCTGGGACGTGGGGCTCCAGGTTGCCACCAACCGCAACCGGGTAACCAATCTGGCCGGCGTTCAATTCGTGCCGCTGCCGGTGGGCGGGGGAACCAACGGCCTCGGCATTCAGGGTGTAGCCATTGAAGGCCAGCCACTCGGCGTCTACTACGGCAGCGACTTCATCCGCTGCGGACGCGGGCTCACATTCAACGGTGTGGATCTCGACAACACTGCGGGCGAGTGCCAGGGGGCCGCTACCAACGCCTTGTATGTGGCCGCGGACGGTTACCCGCAACTGGACGTGGGTGGGACCTACGTCGTGGGCAATCCTCAGCCGAATTGGACTGGTGCGGTTCGTACCGCGTTCCGGGTGAACAAGTTCTCGATCGGCGGGCTGCTGGACGTACGCCAAGGTGGCGACGCGCACAACGGCACCAAGGGCGCGTTGCACCACTTCGGTACCTCGAAGGAATCCCAGGTGAACCGCGACGGAGGAAACTTCGTCTTCGGTGACACCTACTTCGGCCAGGAGACCGTCGCCGGCCCGGGCGCGGGCACCCCTGTGCCGCTGGGCGAGGCCTGGTATACCGGCAACGGCGGCACCTTCAACGGTCCCACGTCGCAGTTCGTGGAGGACGGGAGCTTCGTCAAGCTCCGCGAGGTGTCGCTCGGGTACACCTTCGACCAACCATGGATCAGCCGCCTGCTTGGCTTCAGCAGCATGGAACTCCGGGTGGCAGGAAGAAATCTGCACACCTGGACCAGCTACACCGGTGTGGACCCCGAGACGTCACTGCTGGGTGCGGCCAGCCCGGTGCGGGGGATCGATTATTTCAATAATCCCCAGAGCCGGTCGTATGTGTTCTCACTTACTCTCAACCGTTAACCTCACGCGAACCAGGGGAATTCAGCCATGAGAAACTCTCTCAAGTTGGTGCTGAGCGCCGCCCTCGCGCTGGGGGTGGCGGGGTGCAATGACTTTCTGTCGGGCGACGGCGTGGACAACGACCCGAACAACATTACCAATCTGAGCCGTCCGGGCCCGCTTTATGTTGGCATCCAGGCGTTGCAGTCGGTGCAGTTCGAGGGCCAGCTGGCCCGGAACGCAGCGGAGTACGTGCAGCAGATTGCCGGCAATTCCCGGCAGCAGATCGGCTTCGATCTCTACCAGATGGACCCGGTCACGATCGATCCTCACTTCTATTCGGTCTACGGATCGTCCGTCGCCGTGCAAGGTGGGGGAGGGCTGCTGGACCTTCATAAAATGCAGCAGCTCGCCCGGGCGGTAAACGACTCGATCTATATCGGCATCGGCAAGGTGTACGAGGCGCTGGTGATCGGCAACGCCGCTTCGATCTGGGGAGACATTCCCTACCGTGAGGCTGCCGATTCGACCAATGAAGCGCCGGCGTTCGACGGGCAGCTTCAGGTCTACGCCGACATGATCGCGCAACTGGACTCCGCCGTCCTGTTCCTGGCGGCGACGCCGGCGGCTCCGAATGTCGGGCCTCCGGCAGACAATGCCGAGCTGGTCTATCTCGACCGGGGCGGGAACACCGCGGCCCTCGCCGCGGTGTATACCCAGGTGGCGCATTCGCTCAAGGCTCGCTACTTCATGCACCAGGCGGAAGTAAACCCGGCCAACTACGCCCTCGCGTTGGCCGAAGTGCCGTTGGGCATCAACACCCCTGCCGACGACATGCTCTGGTACCACGATCTAGCGCCCACAGGCCAGAACGTGTGGTGGCAGTTCATGGGAGCCAGGGGAGACATCGCCCCTGGCGCCGCGCTGATCGAAATCCTCAAGCGGCGCATCGCAGCGGGCGTAGAGAACGAGGAGCGTCTCAACTTCTACTTCACGCCCGCGGGTCCGGGAATAGCGGCAACCGACTTCTTTGGCTTCCGACCGGGAGGCTCCACCGGTCTCGATGTCGCTCCGGGTGTCTACAACGGGAACGGGACCCCTGGCGCCAGTCCGCTCACGTACTCGGGTTTCAACTTCATCGACAACAATACCGACCCCGGAGATGTCCGGATGCCGGTCATCACCTACGCCGAAACCCAGCTGATCGGAGCCGAGGCAGGGTTTCAGATTGGAGGGGCAGGAGCCGCCCAGCCGTATCTGGATGCGGCGCGGGCAAACCGATCGTATGGCTCCCGAGCCGGCATTCCGATCGCTTTTGCTCCACTGGTGCCGGTGCCGGCTACGCTGGAGAGCATCATGGAAGAGAAGTATGTCTCGCTCTTCCTCAACATCGAGGCGTGGAACGATTACAAACGGACCTGCCTGCCGGCGCTCGCGTCGGCGCCGGCCGCCTTGGGTAACACGATCCCGCGAGCCGAGCCAATACCGGGCCGTCTGCCCTACGGGATCACCGAAGCCAACGCGAATCCAAATACGCCTATCGTGTCTCCAACCGGAAGGAACGCGAACGATCCGAATCCGTGCCCGGCATTGAACTACACCAGCTCGCTTCCGTTGGCGAATTGAGTCAATGCCGGTGAAAGCTCTGGAGAGTGGAGGTGAGGAGCATCTCGCCTCCACCTCTCTCCACCTGGGAGTTTCTCGATGAGCCCGCGACTAGTCTTCACCGCCGTCCTATTTCTCCCGGCCTGCTACACCTACCGGCCCCTCGCCGATCCTGCCCCCGTACCGGGCACCCAAATCTCGGCCCAACTGAATGGCACCGGCTCGGCGGAGCTGGCAAGTCAGATCGGACCCGACGTCCTGCATGTGGAGGGCACGGTTCTCCAGGCCGATTCCAGCGGCCTCAACCTCCAAGTGCGCGAGATCGAGTCGTACCGGGGCATACGCTCCGACTGGAACGGAGAGCAGGTGCGCTTGCCCCGCCAGGCCGTGGCCGGAATTCAGGAGCGGAAGCTGTCGCCAGGGGGCACCGGCATCATGGGTGGGGCGCTGGTCGCCGGACTCTACGCTATTTATCGCGTGCTGGGCGGTCCTGGCCTGTTCGAGGGCAATCCCGGACAAGGTGCCGGAGGTGGCCGGTAGGCTATTGAATGGTGTAGTTCGACCGGGCGATCAGGCTTTCCACGTTGAGCTCGATGATCTGGCCCGGCTGGACCACCAGCACCTCGGTCGTGTAGCTGGTCTCGTCTCCAATCGGCTCGGCGATGATTCGGATGGTCTTCGACTGGCCCAGCATCCGAAGCGGCAGCACGATCGCACGCGAGGTCGAGGACGGAACCATCGCGATCCGGTCGGGCTGGCCGTCGTGCTGCAGAAAGATGTTGACGTCGAGGAGATGCCGGTTGTTCAGGATCAGGGAAAATCCGCTGGCCTCTACCGGCTCCGGATCCACGTTTTGCCTCGGCCCCGCGCACCCGAGCATCAATGCCAGCATGAGCCAGGACGGGAAAGACGGGAAGGTCGGGAGACACTTCCTTCCTGCCGATATCACATCTCCCCTCGGCGCATTGTCGCCCGGGGCATGGGTTCCCGCCATTCCCGTCCTTCCCGTCACGCCGACCTCCCCAGGAGCCGTCGCATGTTCTCCCGGTAGCCTCGGGTGGAGGTGAGGCGGGTGCCATCGGTGAGGATGAGCACGTAGTCCCCCTGGAACCAGGGCTGGACCTCCTGGATCCGGTCGAGGTTGACGATCACCGAGCGGCTGATCCGCAGGAAGCGGGCGGGGTCGAGCTCCTGCTCCAGGTCGGCCATGCTCTCACGGAGGGGGTGGGTGGTGCGGGCGACGTGGAGATGGACGAACTTGCCGGCCGCCTCGATCCAGTCGA
>JBKJZM010000255.1:0-15008 GCA_046715295.1 Gemmatimonadales bacterium
GCAGGAGCCACAACGCTGCCGGGAACAAGGCTGTGACGTACATCTTACCATCTTGCCCGCCCCAGACGAGGCTCACCAGGTTGGCGGAGAGGAGGTAGGCCGTCCCGGCAAACAGCGCCACCCACCGGCTCACTCCAAAGGCCCGGGCCGCCAGATACATGAACACGCCGGCGAGGTACACGTGAAGGATGAGCTTCCAGGCCAACGCGCCAGGCATGGACAAGAGAAAGTGCAGGATCGAAGCGGGATACAGGAAATCGCCGCTCCCGGCCTCGATCGTCGGCACCCCGCTGAAGAGATAAGGATTCCAAAGCGGCATCCGCCCCAGGGCCTTGACGTGCTCCACGAAGAAAGAGCGAAACATGATGCCGGCGGCGATGGTGTCCTGCCCCAGCAGCATCGAGCCTGGTCCACTGACGAGGTACTCGCGGAACACGAGTATCGTCAGCACGCCCATCACCACGAAGGGTGCCCATCGGGGCATAGCATCCAGCTCGGACGATTGGGGCTGTTGCACTCAGGCCTCTCGGGCCGAAGGGGGATTCGGGGCACTGCTCCGGAGAAGGAGCGGAATGGCCGGGAGGACCTCAGTTCCGGTGAGCAGGAGCCGGCTGGCCAGCGCGAGCGCCACAGCGGGCTTGAGACCGATATCGCCGGCCAGCATCAGGATGAAGGCCGATTCCCGGGGGCCCAGGCCTCCGGGCGCGAACAGCGCAATAAAACCGACCAGATAGGAGCAGGTGAAGACGCCAACCGCTTGCGGGAGGCTCAGGACGATGCCGGGCAGCAGACCCCGAGCCAGCAGCAGCAAGGCAACCCCGTAGCCGGTCCATGCTAGGGCGTTCGCGATGAACGCGAGGGCCAGTATCGACGGCGCAATGGCGCGGAGCCGGGGCCAGGAGCTGGGGAGCAACCGGCCGACCCGGTCGAGGAAGGACTGCGAGGACACCAGCGCCACGCCCGCGATGGACGAGGCAATGACAGCGGCAGCAATGGGAACGGCCCACGGTCCTACTGCTTGAAACGTCTCACGCGCCGTCATGACAACCACGGCCGCCCCACTCGCGAGAGCCAGCGCCTGAAGCACGATTGCGCCGCCCACGGCCACGGCGGGATCCACTCCCGCCCGCTGGGCCAATAGCGCCGCTCCCGCCACCGTCCAGACCTTCCCCGGCACGTACTTCCCGAGGCTGGACAGGAACCAGATGCGTGCGGCCGTCAGGAAGGCGAGGCGTTGGCCCATGCTGAGGACCACCCGCCGCCAGGCCTCTATCAGGATGGCATAGCTGGCGAAAACGAGCAGCACGCTGGCGAGTATCCAGGCCGGCGAAAAATGCCAATCGATAGGCTGGGCTCGGAGACTCTGCCAGTTGCCGAGGATTGAGCGAGCCGCCAGCCCTACCAGCAAGGCTCCCGCAGCAAATTGCAGGAACCGCCAGACTCTACGCCGCGCCACTGGACTGTTCCGGGTGCACCGGTGCCTGGGTGGTATTCCCTGAAGCATCCTCCACGGCTACGGTCGAATGACCGGGCAAGGCCGTGAGGGAAACCCGGCCATCGGCGGAGATCCGGGCGGCGCGCACCGAGCGCCGGAACCGGCGCCACTCAACGACCTTCCGTGCGGACGCGAAATACGGGCGATCGCTCGCCAGCGCCTGCAGCAGGCGGACGAAGGCTGGCTCGGCGCCGGGAAATCCCAGCGCTTCCGTCAGATTCGGGTGCCAGAGACCGACCCAGACGCCCTCTACTGCCTTGCATGCGCGGGCCAACTCCAAACCATCATCAATCCAGCGTTGCACCTCTTCGCCTCCCGAACACGCGCGGTCTGTCCAGATGAGCGGCACCAGGTCCAGCGGCATCCGTACCTCGCGGTTGGCATCCCAGGCTGGCAGGACGTCAGCCGCGCCGAGTCGGAATCCGTTGCGATCGGCGAATCCCCACGTGGCATCGTAGCCGAACCCGGCCTTGACAGTGGCGCGCTGGGTTACGCCTGGGCGCATGCGGAGGACGTGTTGGCGGTCGCCGGTAATCGGGCGCTGAGTCAACCAGCTCAACATGCGGCGCTGCGATGCCATGAGCTCCGCATCGCCCGTCGTGGCAGAGCTGCCGTGAAGCCCGATTTCACGGCCAGCCTGAATGACCGCGCTGAGGATCCGATGCGTTGCAGGAGAGTCGGGCCGGTAGGTGGACTCGCCGGCGACCAGCGAGCGCAGGGTGGGGTCGGAACAGGTGACGAACCAGGTGGCCGGAATGCCGTGATGCGCCTCGAGCTGGAGCACTGCGTGGACGCCACGGCTCACCGGGTCCTTTCCCCGGCTTCGCGCCGCTGCGAGGCCGACTCGCGCAGTCAACTTCCAGGCCCCCTTCCGCCCCAGCTCGGCCATGCGGCGCAGCGGAAACAGTGCCCACCATTCCACGACATCGAGGTCATGGGTGACGAGCGCGGCCCAGCGATAGCCCCCGGGCCATGGGACCAGGAATCGCATCGGTCGGCGCTCGGCGACGGCAACCGCGGCACGGCGGAGCTCGGCGCTGAGTATGGAAACCAGCGGTTGGCGGCTCTGGCCGGCGGCCACGAGGGGATTCGCGTCCGCCGGCACCCGTCCATCCCGGTCAACCGCGCCGGAGCGCTGCTCAGCCGCGCCGCCGGCCACCTCGGCTACCGCGAGGAGCGCAGCGGTGCTCACCCGTACCTCTCCATTGGCTCGCTCCAGCGCCGCGGCGGGGACCAGATCAGCTACCGGCGTTTCAGCATAAGGCCGATCGATTACCGTAAGCCGCACGATATCGCAGTCGGCCCGCTCGGCCACGAGCAGGCGTGACAGGTCCAGCAAGACATCCAGTCCGAATCGTTCGGCAGGACGGAGCCGTTCCGGTGCTACATCTACCCGAATCACCGCCACCCTGTTCCGGTCTGAAAGCGCAAAGCGAAACTCCAAGTTATCCGGTTAACGGTAGAGGCCGGCGCCAGGAATCATAGGCCCGTGGTATACCCTGTCTACCCCAGTGAGGCGGGCTGATGGTCAGCGACCGCATGGTATATCTCGAGAAAGCGGCCGATGGCGGGTTCGGGGGAATAGATTCGGAGCACGTGCTCCTTCCCTGCCCTGGCCAACCGGTCCCGTAGCGTCGGGTCGGTCAGCAGGCGTTGAATCTGAGTTGCCAGGTGCTCGGCGTCACCGTCACGCGCAATAAGGCCGGTCTTCTCGTGCATGACGACCTCAGGGATCCCGCCAGCCGCGGTGCCGACCACGGCGCATCCCGCCAGCAGTGCTTCGACCAAGGTCAGACCCAATCCTTCCGCCTGTCCCCGGCTGGGAAGCACGGTGACCACGCTGGCGCCGTATTCCGCCGGCATTTGCCCCTGTGGAACGAATGGTGCCCATGTCACTCGTGACGCGAGGCCGAGCTCGTGGGCCAGACGCTCGAGCTCGGCCCTGGCGGGACCCTCACCCAGAATCTTCAGCCCGCATGCCGCTCCGCGCCGCGCCAGCTCGGCGACCGCACGCAAGAGCACATCGACCCCTTTGCTTGGGACCAGATTTCCCGCGTAGAGGATCTGGGGAAGCTCCAGCTTCTTGGCACTAGCACCCTCGGCGAACCGGCCCACCTCCACCGGCATCGGCGTCACCAGCACCTCGGTCTCGAGGGAGGGAAGCATCCGCCGAATATCTCCCGCGAGGAACCGGGAGACAGCGGTGACACGGGCCGCTCTCTGGAACGCGGGCAGTGCCACCCGCCGAATCAGCTCGCCCCGCTCCAGCAGCCGGACGTCGGACCCATGGCAGGTAATGAGGTAGGGCACCTGTCGACGGCTGGCGAACCACCCGCCGGGAACCCACCAGTGGGCGTGGATCACGTGAGGCTCGAAGCTGCGCACCGCCCGCCCGATCTCACGTGCGAAGGCCACCAGGAACCCGGGGAACCCGAGCGCGGCCAGCGGTGAGCGCAGAGTCCGGTGATGAAGGCTGCCGGTGTAGGCAACCCGTTCCCAGCGGTCGGGGGCATAGCGGAAGCGGCGCACCCGGACGCCCCCGGTCAGCTCGTCACGCGCGATTCCCGGTGCATGGGGGGCGATCACCTCGACGCGATGGCCGGCGGCGGCGGCTCCTTCGGCGATGCGGGCCACGAAGGCTCCGGCGCGATCACCGGCAAAGCGGGGATAGTTGTGGGTGATGGTCAGAATTCGCAGGCGCTCACCTGGCAAGGGCATTGCGATACCATCCCTCGCACAGTTCGGCCACGTTGTCCGGGGCGAGCCGGGCCCGCCACGATTCGCCAACCAGGCGGCCCATGGCCAGACGGTCGGGGTCGCCCTGGAGATCCAACACGCCGTCGGCGATGGCCTCGGCCGATGGAAGCGTCAGGCGGCCGGGCCCGGACTCCGGGACTATGTCTACCGCCGCCCCGCTATCCCAGCAGGCCACTACGGGGACGCCCGACAGAAGCGCCTCGATGGCGGACACAGCGGTACCATCTCCCCGAGCCGTGAAGAGCATAACATCGGCGCGCTCGAGATAGGCCCGCGCTTCCAGTGGGGGCATAGCTCCCACAAAGCGGACCAGCGCCGAGACCCCCAGACGAGCCGCCCGCTGCTCCAGAGAGGGCCGCTCCGGCCCGTCCCCTACGATGGTCAAGGGGAAGTCGTGGCCGCACGAGGCCAGCACGGCGGCGGTCTCGATGGCGAGCTCCACCCGTTTCGAGGCGACGAGCCTGGAGATGACCACTGCACCGCCCCCCCCGCGCGTCCAGGGATAGGTACGGGTATCGGCCGGCATGGGATGGATGTGGGCGTTGTCGACGAATCGGCCGGCGGCGGCCTGAACCCAGGTACCGACCTCGCGCGAGACAGTCGTTACGACGGCGGCGCGCTGAAGGAGCGGACGCGCCAGCCAGCGTGCGATCCGGGATGCCTTCAACAGGGGGGCATCGGTCGCGTGCACGGTCAGGACGAGTGGGGTGCCGGCAGGGGCCGCCAGGCCGGCGGGCATCCAGCCGTGGGCATGGACCAGATCGGCCCCGGCGGTCAGCTCAAGGCGGGCAGCTGCGCGCAAGGCCCGCCGCAAGCGGGTCAGGGCGACCCACCCGATCGGGCTTCTCAGCGCCGCCGCGATTGAAGCAGGGCTCGAAATCGTCTCGCGTATGGAGCGACCGGCCCGGACCCGAGAGACCGGAACCCCGTCGACCTCGGCCGGCCCTGATTCGTCGCTGGGCGTGACAACCCGGACCGAGATTCCCCGGCGCATGAGGGCGCGGGCGAGCGTGCCGAGCGCGGCGCCGGAGGGGTCGCCTGGTCTGCGGGGGTAGTTATGGGTCAGGAAGACGACCCGCACCAGTCAGTCCCGGACGTCGAGCTTCTCGAGCCGAGCGAGATCGCGGGCGATCTCTCGAGTTTCCTCGCGCATTCCGGCGATGATCTCGCCCAGGAAGCCGAATCCGAACAGGACGATGCCGCTGATCACCATCATCTCAACCAGATTCAGCAGCGGCCGGAGCCCGATACCGTAGCCGTAGCGCAGCACCAGCGCGGCGATACCGGCCAGCAGGCCGATGACGAAGAGAATGGCGCCACCGACCCCGAAGAAGAGCATCGGTTTGCGGCCGAACCGAAGCTGGAACCAGACCGAGATCAGGTCGAACAGGCCGACGGGTATGCGCTTCCAGTTGAACTTCGAGATGCCGGCCCGCCGCGGGTAGAGTGGAACCGGCAGCGACGTGAGCCGATAGCCGTCGGCCGCGGCGATCACGACCATGTAGCGATGCCAGTCGGGACGGAGTGGCACCCCGTGCATTACCTCCCGCCGATATGCCTTGACCGAATTGAGATCGGTGACCCGAACACCGAAGAGCCAGCGGCAGAGAACGTTGTAGACATTGGAGACGAACGCCTTCTCGTACTTCCCCTGCTTGGTGCCGGTAACGATATCGGCCCGCCCTTCGAGAATCGGAGCCACCAGTCCGGGGATGTCCTCGGGGAGATATTGAAGGTCGGCCGGGTAGAACACGAACACGTCGCCCCGGGCGATGTCGCCAGCCGAGCGGAGGCTGTCGGCTATCCCGCGCTGCCGGCGGTGGGTGACGACGGAGAGAAATGGGTATTCCCGCTCCAGATCACGAAGGACCCGGTCACTTCCGTCCCGGGAGCCGTCGTTGACGACGATGACCTCGAATGAGAAGCCCGAAGGGCGAAGGGCGTCCGCGCAGCGCTGGAGAAATTCAGGAAGGTTGGGTGCCTCGTCCTTGGCCGGGACGAGCACGCTCACATCCAGCGTCTCGACCGGGGCGATGGTCATACCCGCTTCCGCATTCGCGCCGGAAGGATGCCCAGCTGGTCGCGGTACTTGGCGACCGTGCGGCGGGCGATCTGAATTCCCTGCTCCTGGAAGAGGTGGACGATCTGCTGGTCGGTCAGCGGCTTGGCGTTGTTTTCCTCGGCTACCATCTTCTCCAGCTTGGCCCGGATCGACCGGGCGCTCGCGTCCTCGCCTGAGGCAGTGGAGAGCGCGCTGGAAAAGAAGAACTTGAGAGGAAGGACGCCGCGTGGCGTCTGGACGAACTTCTCGTTGGTCACCCGGCTGACGGTGGACTCGTGCATGTTGATGACTTCAGCCACCTCACGCAGGGTGAGCGGCTTGAGGTACTCGACGCCCTTCTCGAAGAAGTCACGCTGCCGGTCCACGATGAAATTCATCACCTTCAACATGGTCTGGCGCCGCTGCTCGATCGCTTGAATCATCCAGTTGGCGCTGTTCATCTTTGAGGCGATGAACTCCCGGTTCTCCGGGGTCATCTTTTTCTTGTCGCGCGCGATTTCCTGGTAGGAGCGGCTGAGGCGCAGCCGTGGCATGCCGGTGTCGTTGAGGAACACCTGGTAGCGGGGGCCGATCTTTTCCACGATCAGATCGGGAATGATGTAGCCGTCGCTCTGCTTGGAGTGCTTCAGCCCGGGCTTGGGATCGAGCCGGGAAAGCTGATCGGCTGCCGCCTGCACGGCGACCGGTTCGACTCCGAAGCGTTTGGCCAGGTCGTTCCAGCGATGCGCGATGAGGTCGGGGAACGCCTCCGAGACGAGGCGGTAGGTAAGTGAGGTGGTATCGGCCAGCTCCACCAGCTGGATCAGCAGGCACTCCCGCAGATCCCGCGCCCCGATGCCGGATGGGTCGAGGCGCTGGATCACCGTGAGCATCTCCTCCGCCTCTGCCATGGTGTAGAACGGCGGAGAGGACGGAGAGGACGGAGCCACCGCCGGTGCAGCAGTCGCCGGGGCCAGATGGCCTGGTCCGTCTGCTCCCCCTTCTCCGTCCTCCTGGGCTTCCTCTCCATCTTCTCCGCCCTCTCCGTCATCTCCTGCCCTTCGAACGTGCCCCGCCATCAGCAGGTTCACCGAATTGAGGACCTCCTCGAGCGACGCGGCGAGGTAGCCTTCCTCGTTGACGTTGCCCAGAAACTCCTCGGCCAGCAACAGCTGGCGCGGGGTCAGGATGAGCATCTGGAGCTGCTCCCGCAGATGATCGATCAGATCGCGGGACTCGACGGTGACCGGCTCGGTGTACTCCAGCTGCTCATACTGCTCCCGGGTGCCGCCTACCTCGAACCCGTTGAGCAGGATCTCCTCCCAGTCGACCTCTTCCGCCTTCTCTTTCTGCTCCTTCTCTTTTTCGGCGGTGGCCTGCTCCGGCGTCTCCTCCTCCGGCTCCAGCAGCTCGAGGAAGGGGTTGGCCAGCAGCTCCTGCTTGAGATGCTGTTGCAGGTCCATCATGGGCATGTACAGCATGTCCATGGCCTGGTACAGCCGGGGGTTGACCCGCAGCTCCTGTCGGAGGCTGGTATGCTGGGACAGCCCGGTTCTCATGCCACCGCCTCGAGACGGGCGCGGAGCCGCGCCGTGAGCGTCGGCCCCAGGTACAACTGGGCAACCCGGTCATCATAGACCAGGTCGCGCACAGTGCCGGCGGCCTGCACTTTTCCTTCGAACATGATGTAGGCCCGATCTACGATGTCGAGGGTTTGCTCCACATTGTGATCCGTGATCAACACGCCGATACCGCGATGCCTCAGGCCGGCGACGATGGTTTGGATGTCGTGCACGGCGATCGGATCGACGCCGGCGAACGGTTCGTCCAGCAACATGAACTTTGGGTCGGAAACCAGCGCTCGGGTGATCTCCAGCCGCCGCCGCTCACCACCGCTCAGCGTGTAGGCCCGGCTCTTTCGAAGATGCTTGATCGAGAGCTCATCCAGCATGCGGTCCAGCCGGCTGTAGCGCTCGTCGCGGGCGAGGCCGCGGGTCTCCAGAATGGCTAGAATGTTCTCCTCGACCGTCATCTTGCGGAAGACCGAGGGTTCCTGCGCCAAATAGCCGATGCCGTTGCGCGCCCGCTGGTACATCGGCGCGTCGGTCAGCTCGACCCCGTCCAGGCGCACACGGCCCTGGTCCGGCCGGATGAGGCCTGTAATAAGGTAGAAGGTCGTGGTCTTTCCCGCGCCGTTGGGACCGAGCAGCCCCACGATCTCTCCCTGTTCCACCCGAACGCTGACATCGTCCACCACCCGGCGCCCCTTGAAGCTCTTGGTCAGATCGAGCCCCTCGAGGAGGCTGGACTTGCTGCGCGGGGGAATGAAGGATTTGGCTCGCTGCACCGCCCGACGGGCCGACCCGAGCAACGCGTCGTAGACTGTCTGCCGTTCTTCCGGGGCAGGCCCCCACCAGGCTACCCGGGGCCTGACGGTCTGCCAGTAACCTGGAGCGGTGTCGAGAATCCAGCCTTCGGTGGCGAGCCGCGGAAGGACGGAATCATTGAGATGGTGCCGCACCTCATCGCCGGACACTTCCTGATCGGCGTCGCCGGTTGGCTGATAGCAGGCCAGGTAGGCCTCGCGATAGCTGTGCACCAGGTCAGCGAACGCGATGCTGTCGGTGGGTCCAGCGGCGCGGACGATGGCGGCTAATCCGATCGGAACCGACGGGTCCCGATCGCCCAGCGCAGCCACCCATTCCGGGGCGCTCATCTTCTGACCGGCCCAGCGGGCGGCGACGCGGGCGGCGGTTTAGTGGAATCGGGTGCGGTCGGCGCGTCCGCGGCCTCTAGCTGGACCCCATCGACCTGGCCTCTCACATCAACCCGGTCCACTCCCCCCTTCGGAGCCTGACTCATCGTCATGACGATGACGTCACCCCGGGCGTAGTTGATCGAGGGGCGCTCCGGATGCCTGAGGTTGGGGTCCACATGGTACGACTGAGCTCCCTTCCGCGCCACGATGCGGCTCAAGGCCGCGCGGCGGGTGCCGGCCGAATCCCGCTGGACGAAGTTGGCCAGGACGGTGTCGCCGCGCATCCAATCGCGCTGCTTGCTGATGGAATCGATCGTCCCACCGAGCCATGCCGACCCGAAGCCTCGGACCTCCTTGAGCTGCTGGGCGGGAGTATCAAGCGCGAGTGAATCGGCGCGCATGGCGTAGGCCGGGGAGGTAGCGTAGGGACGGATCGAATCCCCCCAGGCCAGCGTCTGTTCCAGTTTCCTGTTTTTGAGGTCGAGTCCGATGGTGTCCGCCACCAGATCCCACTCCTTGTTGACCGCATGGCCGCCGCCTTTGGCCACCACGTAGGTCAGTTCCCTCTGGTCGAGCTTCAGGTCGAGTCGTCGGCCGGTCAGGTTGAAACTGTCCCGCCCCAGACCGCGCATCACTGGATTGCCACCCAGGAGGGTGCCGTCGCTTCCCTTGCCGGTATCCAGTCTAAGCGAGTCACCCCGGGCTGCGAAATCGCTGCGATCGATCGTCACCTTTCCGCCGGCCCAGAGCCGATCGCTGCCCTTCAGTCGCGTCCGGTCCGCCACGATGAGGTAGGGCTCGGCCGGTTTGGCGCCGGCCGAGGTCGTGGCATACTGGATCCGGGGGCGGCCGGTCGCGAACATCTCCAGGGTGTCGCGCACCCCTTTGACCACCCGGTAGTAGTCGAGGGCCGGGCCGGTCAGGGTGGAGCCGGTCTTGAGGTTCCTGGTGGTTACCCTGCCCCGCGCCTCCCACTTTTCGCCGTTCCGGTAGTAGGTCCCGTGGTCGGCATCCATGGTGATGGTGGAGTCGCGGTACTTCACGTTGCCGATGAACTGCACCACGGTGCCACCGTACGCGGCCACACTGTCGCTCTGCATGGTGAGCTGCTGCCCGCGGCAGCTGAGGCGGACGTTACCCCCAGCGAAGTAATTGGTCCCGGACGAGGTTTCGTTGACGCTGCCCTGGCGGTCGACGTTGTCGATCTGAAAGATGCAGCGATCGGACTGGCCGTACCCGGTCTGCGACCACCCCAGCAGGAGCAGCCCGGCCAGTCCGAGCGGGAAAGCGGGAAAGCGCCTCACTGCTGCCCCGGCAGCAGGAGGCCTTCGCCCGAGACGCCTCGCGGACGGTCCGTCACCACGTTCTTGAAATCGGGATCGGACCGGAAACTGTTCCCCTCTAGGTGCTCTTCACCCCGGTCGAAGGAGAATTGCTTGTCGGTCATGATCTGGTTCGTGGCGTTGTCATAGCGCAGCGATTCGCTCGAGAGCCGGCGTCCGTCGGGTGATACCACCAGCACGTTCCCCGTGGCCTCCATCGAACCGTCCTGCCACCGGTAGGTGCCCCGTTGCGCCGTCAGGGTGGATCCCTCCGCGCCCTTGATGTCGAAAAACACCACTTTGACCTTATGCAGCTCGGTGATCTGGGTGGGCTCGTAGTAGAATGCGGTATCAGCTTCCACCCGGCTGCGCCGGACTCCGTCATTGGTCACGTAATGGGAGAAGCCTTCGAGCACCTGGTCGGCGCTGTCGGTCGCCTGTACCGTCGTTGTCGGCCGGACGCCGGTGTCCTCACACGAAAGGACGGAGAGGACGGAGAAGACGGACAAGACGGAGCGAACAGCTCGCCGACTCCAGATTCCGCGGGCATGGGAGGTCACGCTTCTGTTCTCCGCCTTCTCCACCTCTCCGTCTTCTCCATCATTTCAGACTGCCCCCGCCCGCATCAAATCGTGAAGGTGGACCACACCTACTATGGCGCCCTGCTCGTCTACCACTGGAAGCACGATGATCTTGTGCTGCTGCATCGCTCCCACCGCTGCGGCGGCCAGATCGCCGGGGGCCACGGTCTTGGCCGACCGGGTCATGACCTCGGAGACCCGACGCTCGAGGAACCCTGGATCACGCTCGGCCAGGCGGGTCAGATCCCCCGTGGTGAGCACGCCGGCCAGATGCCCGTTCTCGGCGACCATCGCCAGGCCACGGTCGTGGGCCAGACTGACGACCGCATCGCGCATGGTGGCATCGGGCCGGAGCACCCGGCCCACCGGCAACATCACGTCCTGGACCCGGAGAAGAAGCCGCCGGCCGAGACTACCGCCGGGGTGGCGCTCCGCGAACTGCTCCCGGGTGAATCCTCTCTCCTCCAGGAGGGCGACCGCGATGGCGTCTCCCAGCGCCAAGGCCACGGTGGTGCTCGCCGTCGGAGCGAGGTCGTGGGGACACGCCTCCTCCGCCACCGTCCCGTCCAGCGCCACCGCAGCTACTCGGGCCAGCACCGAGTCCATCGCTCCGGTGATGGCGATGATCGGCACGTTGAGCCGCTGTAGCGATCCCACCAGCCCGAACAGGTCCTGCGATTCCCCGCTCTTGCTCAGCACGATGGCGACGTCGTCCGGTCCCACTATGCCGAGATCCCCATGCAGCGAATCGACGGGATGGAGGTAGGAAGCCGGGGTGCCCGTCGAGGTGAGCGTGGACGCGAGCTTCCGCGCGATGAGTCCGGACTTTCCGACACCCGACACGATGACTCTACCCTTCGCCTCGGCCAGCAGGCGCACCGCGCGGGCAAACTCGCCACCCAGCCGCCGCCCGGTTTCCGAGACCGCCGCGGCCTCCAGCTGGAGCACCCGTCGCCCCGCCCCAATCAACGCCGAGTCGTCAAGCCGCACCGGCGGTCTGCTCCGTAAAATAGCGGGCCAGCGTCTCGGCCCACTCACCGCGCGCGCGGAGGAGAGCCTCGACTACCTCCCGCACCGCGCCATGGCCGCCGGCAGCCAGTGTGACGTGTGCCGCTACCGCCTTGATCTCGGGCACCGCATTGGCCACGGCGATCGGTAGCCCGACTTTCCGCAGCACCGGCAGGTCGGCGAGATCGTCGCCGACGAAGGCCGCCTCCTCCCACCCGATTCCACGGCGCTGGAGCGCATCGGCAAAGGCCGCGACTTTCCGGGGACCGGGGACCTGCAGCAGTTCGTCCACGCGAAGCTCCGCAGCGCGGAGCGCCGTTGCCTCGGAGCTGCGCCCGCTGAGCCAGACAACCGGAAGTCCGGCGGTCCGCAGGAGTATCAAGCCGAGCCCGTCCTGAATGTCGAAGCGCTTGAGCTCCACTCGCTGACCCGCTACCGGCCCGATGAAGACCCCGTTGTCGGTCAACACCCCATCCACATCGAGTCCGATCAGTCTGACCCTGCGAGCGGCAGCGGCGCTGAGCGTTTTCATACCCGAGCTCGTCCCCAGACGTCGAGCGTCTGCCCGACGAGATCAGCCAGCTGATCGAGCGGCCACTGCGTGGCAGCGTCGCTCAGGGCACGAGCCGGATCGGGATGCGCCTCCAGAAAGAATCCGTCGGCTCCGGCCGCCGCCGCCGCGGCAAGCAGCGGCGGGATGAACTCCCGCTGCCCCCCGCTGGCTCCACCTTCCCCCTGCCCCGGCTGCTGTACCGCGTGGGTAGCGTCGAAGATCACCGGAGCACCGGTGGCCCGGCGCAGGCGAACGAAGTTGCGCATGTCCACCACGAGATCACCGTAACCGAAGAAGGTTCCACGCTCGGTAATGGCGACCTCGGACGCGCCGGCACTCCGTACCTTCTCGACCGCGCCCCGCATGCCTTCGGCATGCATCCACTGACCCTTTTTGATGTTGACCGGCTTCCCAGTGCGTCCGGCCGCCACCAGAAGGTCCGTCTGTCGGCAGAGAAAGGCGGGAATCTGGAGCACGTCGGCCACCTGGGCCACGGGCGCGGCCTGCTGCGCCTCGTGAATATCGGTTAGCACGGGGAGTCCGCTGGAGGTTCGGGCCCGCTCGAGGGCACGCAGGCCATCATCCAATCCGGGCCCGCGATTGGCCGTCAGCCGCGTGCGGTTCGCCTTGTCGAAGCTGGCCTTGAGGCATACCGGGATTCCAAGGTCGTGCTCGATGCGAGCCAGCACCTCGGCCACCCTGGCCAGCACGTCGCCGGGCTCGATGACACACGGGCCAGCGATGAGAAATGGCGTGCGCCCAAAGGACCAGCCCATCAGCGCGAGCTCTCGGCCAGCTCCTCGGCTGCCGCGCGCGCCGGACCCGCGGCACGACGACGCATCGCCGCGGCAATGAACCCCGCGAAGAGGGGGTGGGGGCGGGTGGGCCGCGACTTCAGCTCAGGATGGAACTGACACCCGATGAACCAGGCATGATCGGGCAGCTCGATGACCTCGACCAAGCCTCCGTCGGGAGACTGACCGGACAGTCGAAGACCGAATTCCGCAAGCACGTCGCGGTAAGCATTGCTGACCTCCCACCGGTGGCGGTGCCGCTCACTGATTTCCCCGGTACCGTACGCCTGGGCCGCGCGCGAGCCGGGCCTGAGCCGCGCGGTGTAGGCTCCGAGCCGCATGGTTCCCCCCAGGTCGGAGACCTCGCGCTGCGACTGCAGAAGCGAAATGACCGGCGTCTCGCAGTTGGGCTCGAACTCGGTGCTGTTGGTGTCGGGAAGGCGGCAGACGTTGCGGGCGAACTCGATAATGGCCACTTGGAGTCCGAGACAGATGCCGAAGAACGGGAGGTCGTTCTCCCGCGCCCAGCGGACCGCCTCCACCATTCCCCCGATGCCGCGCTCGCCGAACCCCCCGGGGATGAGCAGCCCGTCGCAGCCTCCGAGCAGGCGCTTGGCAGCTGCCTGGTCGGTGAACTGGTCACTTGCAACCCACTCGATCTCGACTCTGGCCTCGCTCGGGATGCCACCGTGAATCAGGGCCTCCTGCACCGATTTGTACGCATCGTGCAGGTCGGTGTATTTGCCGACCACCGCGATACGCACCCGGTGGGTGGGGTGCAGGATCCGCTCGGTCATGATTCTCCAGGGCTGGAGGTCGGGCTCCTTGGTCTCTAGCCGCAGCCGCTGACAGACTTCCCGGTCCAGCCCCTGGTCGAAGAACCGCACCGGGATCTCGTAGATCGACTTCACGTCCGGGCTCTCGATGACGCAGCCGAAGTCCACATTGCAGAACAGGGCGATCTTGCGCTTGATCTCGGATGCCAGGGGCTGCTCGCTGCGGCAGATCAGGATGTCGGGCTGGATCCCGATCTGCATCAGATCGCGGACCGAGTGCTGGGTAGGCTTGGTCTTGAGCTCTCCCGCGGCGGCGATGTAAGGCACCAGCGTGAGGTGGATGAAAAGCGCGTTGTCCCGCCCGACTTCCTGGCGGAACTGGCGGATGGCCTCGAGGAATGGCAGCGATTCGATGTCGCCGACGGTTCCCCCTATTTCCGTGATGACGATATCGTGCCCCGGCGCCGGCCGCCGGATGGCATTCTTGATCTCGTCGGTGATGTGAGGGATCACCTGAACTGTGGAGCCGAGGTATTCACCCCGGCGCTCCTTGTTGATCACGGTTTGGTAGATCCGGCCGGTGGTGGTGTTGTTCTGCCGGGAGAGCGACCGATCGATGAAACGCTCGTAGTGTCCCAGGTCAAGATCGGTCTCCGCACCGTCATCGGTCACGAAGACCTCGCCGTGCTGAAACGGCGACATGGTTCCGGGATCGACGTTGATGTAGGGATCGAACTTCTGCATCGTCACACTCAGTCCGCGCTCGACCAGCAGGCGGCCCAGCGAAGCGGCGGCGATGCCCTTCCCGAGAGAGGACACGACGCCGCCGGTGACGAAGATGTACTTGGTCGCGTTCGGACCCGTGGTCATTAGACCTGCCCTTGAAAAGTGTGCCAGTGGGCTTCCGCCCGTCGGAGGTCCTC
>JBKJZM010000256.1:0-27059 GCA_046715295.1 Gemmatimonadales bacterium
CCTCTACTCAGCGAAACGTGTAGTCGCTGATCAGGCCCCTGCGCCGCCGCCGGTGCCGAGAGCGCGAGTAGGAACAAGCCGGGCCGCCCGCGTCATACCCCCGCCGGCCCCACCCGGGGCGGGCAGCTGTCCAGCCAGGTCTGCTCCGCCGGATCGAACACCCGCGACCGGGTAAGAAACCGTACGCCGAGCGGGGCCTCCAGCGAGAAGCCGCTCCCCCGGCCCGGCACCACGTCGATCAGCAACTGAGTGTGGCGCCACACCTCGTACTGCTGGCCGCCGATATAGACCGGCACCCCGTCCACCTCACCGAGCTGCACGTCCCGTTGCCCCACCCGGAATTCGCCCGCCGGGTAGCACATCGGCGAGCTGCCGTCGCAACACCCGCCGGATTGATGAAACATGAGCGGTCCGTGCTCCGCGACGAGCTGGCGGAGCACGACAGTGGCCTCGGGAGTGATGTCCACCCGCGAAACGCTCATCGGACTAGAAGAAGCCGAGCTTTTTGGGGCTGTAGCTCACCAGCAGGTTCTTGGTCTGCTGGTAGTGGTCGAGCATCATCTTGTGGTTTTCGCGTCCGAAGCCAGACTGCTTGTAGCCACCGAACGCCGCGTGCGCCGGATAGGCGTGGTAGCAGTTAGTCCACACCCGGCCGGCCTTGATGGCTCGACCCATCCGGTAGCAGGTGTTCATGTCGCGGCTCCACACCCCGGCACCGAGGCCGTAGAGCGTGTCGTTCGCGATCTCCAGCGCATCATCCTGGGTCTTGAATTTGGCGACCGACACCACGGGGCCAAAGATCTCCTCCTGGAAAACACGCATCCGGTTGTGGCCCTCGAAGATGGTGGGCTGGACGTAGTACCCGTCCTTGAGCTCGCCCGGGTGCACCCGGCGGGCGCCGCCGGTCAGCACCTTCGCCCCTTCCTTCTTCCCGATGTCAAAGTAGCTCAGGATCTTCTCCACCTGGTCATTGGAGGCCTGGGCTCCGATCATGGTCTTAGGGTCGAGCGGGTTCCCCTCAACAATCTCCTTCGTACGGGCCACCGCCCGCTCCATGAACCGGTCGTAGATTGACTCCTGCACCAGGGCCCGGGAAGGACAGGTGCAGACTTCCCCCTGGTTGAGGGCGAACATCACGAACCCCTCCAGCGCCTTATCGAAGAAGTCGTCGTCCGCCTCGGCCACGTCGGCGAAGAAGATGTTGGGCGACTTGCCGCCGAGCTCCAACGTGACCGGGATCAGGTTCTCCGAGGCGTACTGCATGATGAGCCGACCGGTGGTCGTCTCGCCGGTGAAGGCGATCTTGGCGACCCGCGGGCTCGAGGCGAGCGGCTTCCCCGCCTCTACCCCGAAGCCCTGCACCACGTTCACCACGCCGCTCGGCAGGATGTCGGCGATTAGCTCCATGAACGCCAGGATCGAGACCGGGGTCTGCTCCGCCGGCTTGATCACCACGCAATTCCCGGCAGCCAGCGCCGGCGCCAACTTCCACACCGCCATCAGGAGCGGGAAGTTCCACGGAATGATCTGCCCCACCACGCCGAGCGGCTCGTGGAAGTGGTATGCGATGGTGTCGTGGTCCACTTCGCCGATGCTGCCCTCCTGCGCCCGGAGCGCCCCGGCGAAATAGCGGAAGTGGTCCACCGCCAGCGGCAGGTCCGCGGCCATGGTCTCGCGAATGGGCTTCCCGTTGTCGATCGTCTCGATCAGCGCGATGGCCTCGAGGTTTTGCTCCAGCCGGTCCGCGATGCGGTTGATAATGTTGGCCCGGTAGGCGGGCGACGTGCTGTTCCAGCTGAGCGCCGCGGCGTGCGCGGCGTCCAGCGCCTTGTCAACGTCCTCGTGGGTCGAGCGGGCAACCTCACACAGCGGCTGGCCGGTAATCGGCGTGGGATTCACGAAGTACTGCCCGCGGGTGGGGGCGGTGTATTCGCCGCCGATCCAATTGTCGTACCGGCTCCGGATCGGGATCGGGAGCTTCAGGCTGGACGGGACCGTCGCGGTCGGGAGTTGCTTGCTTGCGGTACCCATAGGATACCTCCAGGCGAGGGGATGTGGAGGCGGCGAGACAGTTGCTCGTGGCTGTCCTGAACCTAACCCTGGTGCTCGCGCTGGCAATCGACCTTGCCGTCCCGGGCTTGCAATCGGATGGCCAGATTGGCAACCTTGTCACATGTGTTACGGACCACGCGCCCGGCCAAACTCTGCCACCATGAGCTGTTTCACCAGGAGAAATCCATGAAAGCACCCGGCCTACCTGCCCTCGTCCTTATTCTGGCCGCCGTTACGTCGCCGGCGGCATCTCAACAGTCCGGTGCAATTGAGCTTGGGGGGTTCGTTCAGGCCAGTTATTTCGAGAAGAGTATCGGTTTCGAACAGGGCTCGGGGGGTGGCGGAGTCCGCCTGGGATTTTACCCCGTACGGCACCTGGAGCTGGAGGCTGAGGGAGGCTTCGTGCCAACTGAGGCCCGGGGTGGCCTGAACGTGTCATACATCCCCCTGCGCGCGCGCCTCCTGTTCAACTTGCCGGTGGGAGAGCATGGGGCCTTTCTCATTGGCGGTGGCTATGCCCGAAATGAGTTCCGCCGAGACATCGACACCCATGAGGACGGAGTGACCGGTTTGATCGGAGCCCGCCTGGGTCTTCCCGGGAACACCTCGATACGCATATCCACTTCTCTCGACTACATACCCTCACCCAGTATTGCGCTTTATCCTGCTCCGGCCCTCGAGCCCGATCACAACGTCAACTGGAACATACAAGTCGGGCTCGGCTTCCTCTTCGGCGGGGGACGCTCCTCTGTTGCACAGCGCCGGGAGCCCACTCCCGTTGCACCGCGACCCGACTCGGTGGCCATGCAAGCCCGGCGGGACACGCTGGCCCGAGCCGCGCGGCAGGACTCTCTCCGCGTAGCCCAGGCGGCCCAGGCCCAACAGAACCGGGTTCGCGACAGCGTTCGTCTTGCCGAGCAGCGGGCCACTGAGCGCCAGCAGGCGCTGCGTGACAGTCTGACGCTCGCTACCCGGCAGGATAGCATCCGCACGGCGGCCCTGCGCGACAGCTTGCGGCTGACTCGAAACCGGGCCCGCATGGCGTCGCTGCGAGACAGTCTGGAGCGGATGGCCCTGCGTGACAGCCTCCGGCTGATGATGGCAACCCGGCAAACGCGGCTGACTCTGCGGGGGGTAAACTTCGAGCTGGGCAAGGCCGTTCTGCTCCCGATCTCCCGTGACATCCTGGAAGAAGTTGCCCGATCGCTCGTCGCCAACCCGCAGGTGCGGGTGGAGGTCGCCGGCCATACCGACAGTTCCGGACCGCGCGCAGTGAACGAGCGGCTTTCGCTGGCGCGGGCCGAATCGGTCAAGGCGTTCCTGGTCGAGAACGGAGTAGCCGCTGAAAACATGGAGGTGCAGGGGTACGCCTCGACCCAGCCGGCCGCCACCAACAAGACCGCCTCGGGCCGGGCCCAGAACCGCCGGGTGGAGCTGAGGCGAACAGACTGATCTGTTCCTGAGCTTCCGTAAAGGCCGCCTCTGTGCTGTGGGCGGCCTTTATGTTTTGAGCAGTCAACAACCATGCGATGCTTCTCTATAAACTTGCCCAGGACCGAACCTCTCATGTCTCAGCCTGTTGCCGGTGAACTATCCGAGACCGTACGGGTCGAGGCGTTCAGCGATGGTGTTTTTGCCATCGCCATCACTTTACTCGTGCTCGAAATCAAGTTGCCGCCGTCGGATCTCACCGGACACGGAAGCACCTTGCTCCCGGGACTTCTCAGCCTATGGCCCTCCTATCTCGGCTACCTCATAAGCTTCATCACCATTGGCGTCATGTGGGTCAATCACCACAGCATGTTTGTTCTCATTCGCCGCACCGACCGTTATTTCCTGCTGCTCAGCGTCGCCTTCCTCATGTGTATCGCATTCCTGCCTTTCCCCACCGCGGTTCTGGCCGAGTACCTTCCCGAGCCGAAAGGCCGGAGGGTCGCGGTCGCGACGTACAGTGCCTCCTTCGTGCTGATTTCGCTGGCCTACAATGCGCTCTGGTGGTATGCGGCTCGCGGGGGCCGGCTTCTCGATGAGAGCGCCGATCTTGAAGCGGTGCGGACCATAAGCAAACGCTACTTAATTGGGCCTTTCGCCTACTCGGTGTCTTTTGCACTTGCCTTCGTCAACGCCTGGGCCAGCCTGGCGGTGCACGTTCTCCTCATGGGATACTATATCTTGCCAGTGCGCAAACCCACTGCCCATCGTCCGGCGATGTGAGACCCGTCGTGAATTGGACGCAGGCCAACGAAGGTCTCGCTACGCGGTGATAGGCCCCTTCATCGCCGGCTTGGTGGGCGGCGTGAAGGCAGGCTCGGTCAAACGCGCGCTCCTCGCCGTCTTCGTCCCAGCGGTAATGACCGGTGTCATGGCAGCGGTGGCAGTTACCTACCTGGCCGATGTGTATTGGGGCGTGCTGGCGGGGCTCGGCGGTGTAGCCGTCTCCTTCCTCAATGTCGGGCCGCTACTTCTGGGCGCGGTGCTCGGCGGTCTCGGCGCCAGGCTTTCGACCCAATGGAGCCGGCAAGGTTAGGATCAGGGCTGCTTACGCCACGCAACGCGTACCTCTTCGTGCGGCAGGATGAAGTCGTCCTCGCTCGGCGGGCGGACCCAGAGATCAAATGCCAGGAACAGGGTCTTGGAATAGGGAAAAAAGGCGATCGGTACCACCAACATGAGAATGACCGTGGTGATCTGGAAGAGCTCCCACGGGGGTTCCGGCCAGGTCCAGAGCAGAAATCCCAGCACCCAGATCGAGAAGACTGCCTCCACTGCCATGAGATTGAAGAAATAGGCGCCCAGCCAGTAACCCTCCTCGCCCCGCTCGAACCCCAGACCACACACCGGGCAGTTCGGCACCAGACGCGACCAGGTGACAAAGACCGGACCGCCGCCGCAGTGGGGACAGCGCAAACGCAGGGCGCGCAGAAAGAGCGAGCTGACGCGCCGGGGGCGAGGCTTAGTCACAGGGTTTTTCCCGGAATGTGCTCCTCGACCCACCGCTCCGTATCCTTCAGCACTTCCTCCTGGCCCACGTCCGCGAAGAGACAGTGATACGCCCCCGGGTACTCGCGGAGCTCCCGATCGGCCTGGTGCATCCGGCTGAAAAAACGGCGGCTGCCCTCGGGAGGCACCATCCGGTCGGCCGAGCCATGGAGCATGAGCAGGGGAACGGAAAGGGTTTCAGCCCGGGCCTGCACCCGCCGGATGGCGGCGGTGACCTCGGTGGAGAGCCTGGCTGTCCCTCGGCGGTGAAACAGGGGGTCTGCCAGAATGGTGTTCACCACCGCCGGATCGCGGGCCAAACCCGAGAGGTCCATTCCAACTTCCAGAGAAAATCGGGGCCAGATCCGGGACATGATGCGCCCCAAAGCCATGAGGAACGGGGGCACCCCGACCTCTCCCAGGGGCGGGGATGCCGCGATTACACCGCTCAACCCGGCAGGGTGGTGCAGCGCGTAGTCGAGCACCACCAGACCCCCGAGGCTGTTCCCCAGTAGAAAGAGCGGCAGGTCCCTTTCCCATTCTCGCACCCGATCGAGAAAGGCGTGCAGGTCGTCCCGGTACTCGTGCCAGCCGCGGAGGTAGGCACGCTGGCCAGGCGAGCGCCCGTTCCCTCGCATGTCGTAGGCATACAGCGCAACGCCGCAGGCCGGGAAGTGGTTCGCGAGGCTAGGGTAGAGTCCGCTGTGATCGCCGAGGCCGTGCAGGTTGATCAGTACAGCCCTCTTCCGCTGACCGTCAGGCGGCATCCAGGCCTGGTAGTACAGCGGAAGCCCGCCGGCGCCCGGGAAGGTGCCGTCCCGGTGCTGGTGGGGCGATGCGGCGGTTTCGGTCATGGGGCGTACGCTAACTCAGGATTGCTGCTTGACAAAGGGCGGGCCAATAACCGCGGGCTCGAGCTGGTCAAATCTTGACGCTGAGTAGGGGTCGCCGAGGTCAGCGGCTGACGAAGGTAGGCGCTCCCTCGAGCAGCCAGCCATTGGGGTCCGCCGTCACCTGGGCAACGGTGACGCGCCGGACCTCACCCAGGCTGGAGAGGGGGCCCGCCTCGGGCGAGAACTGTTGATGGTAGAGGCAGGTGCCCGCGTTCCTGGCGTGCTCCGTGACGAACCTCGACATCGCTTCCGGCCAGCTATCGGCCGATAGATTCGGACCGGAGCCTTGTCGGTGCCGCTCTAACCCTCGGATCACGAGCGATCGGGTGACGCCCAGCTTGCGACAGCGCTCGCGGAGATAGCGCTCATCCTCTCGAAAGTCAGGAAGGCGCGGGCGGACGAGGTCGCAGGAGCACCGGCCGGCCAGAATGCGCGCCACCGTCGTGGCTTGAGGATGGATTGATTTCAGGGCCTGCTGGTCGGGATAGGAAGCGAGATCCGCAGTGAGCCCCGCGGGCAGCATAGACCGGACCTCGCTCAGGGTGAGCGGACTGGCCAGGTACAGGAAGTAGCACAAGGAGGTGAGAAGTGAGAAGTGAGAGGTGAGAGGTGAAGGGAGAGGGGAGGGGTGTACTGCTTACTTGCTTCTTACTTCTCACCTCTTACTTCTTACTTCTTACTGCATTTCAGTCCCGCACCAGCACCAGAATCGCCGCCTGGGGGACGACCAGATATTTCTTGTCCTCAAAGGTGATCTCGACCGCCGCCTTGCGGAAGAAGATGGCGTGGTCGCCGATCCTGGCCTGCATGCCCCGGGGCTTTGTTTCCCGAGTGTCCACTTTCCAGGGCTCATCGTCGAGGCTGCTCAGGTCGGCCACCGGCGTTCCGGGGCCAGTGGCCACGATCAGGCCGGTTTGAACCTGCTGGGCGTCGATGGCGGTGGCGGGAAGATAGAGTCCGACCCGGGTCCGCTCATCTCCATCCTCCGGAGTGATCAGGACCCGGTCCCCGACGACCATCAACTGCTTCTTGGGAAATTCCATTACCGCTTGCCGTTGCCCTTGGCTACTTTTTCCCCGCCGCCCGGTCTCGGCTCCGCGCTCTCGCTCTGGTGTACCGTCACCAGATCGGTGATCCGGAGCCGCCGGTTTGCCGTTGGGAGACGCAGGCTGACTTCCTCGCCGATCTTCTTTCCTCCCAAGGCCCGGCCGAGCGGGGACGCGAGCGAGATGTGGCCGTCGTCGATGTCCATCATCTCCGCCAGCACCACCATGTAGACGTCGGTGTCATTGGTGTCCAGATCGAGCACGGTCACGCGGGAGCCAAGGCCCACCTTGTCGGTCGGCGCCTCGGTATTCGCGAGCTGACTGAGCTGATTCAACCGCTGGTGCAGCTGTCCCAGCCGCGCCTGCACAAACTGCTGTCGCTCGAGCGCGGCCTTGTACTCCGAGTTCTCCCGGAGATCACCCAGCTCGACGGCCTGAGCAATGGCCTGCGGCAGCAGGATGTTCAATTCATGGCTGAGCTGATCGATTTCTCGTCCCAGCTTTTCCTGCATCTCACGAATCATGTTTACGACCATCACGCAAAAAGGACGGGCCCGGAGAGTGACATCTCCGGCTTTGGAGGAAAGGTCTGGCCCAAAGATACTCGGCAGAACCGGCGGGCGGAATAGCAGCCCGAGCTAAAGCCATGTTAACCAACACCTTATTAATATTGGCTCCATGACGCCTTATGTAATGCTTGCGATCGTGGTCTTGGCGAGCCCCATACTCGGGGCCTGCCGGCAACGGGCTCCGCCGCAGCCTGCCGACGCGGCACTCTCGGCCAACACCGCGCCACTGCCCCCCGGTACCGATGGAGCCCCCGAATCGCTGCTAGTAGATGTGCGTTCGGTCGACTCCACCATCCGGGTAGACGCCCGCTATGCCGGCGCTAACAACTTCACCGGCGCACAGTTGCCGGGTTACGCTGCACCCCGGGCCCTGCTGCGCCGGGAGGTTGCCCACGCCCTGGGGCGGGTACAGGGTCGGCTCCGCACTGAAGGGCTTGGCCTCCTGGTCTTCGACGGATACCGACCGGTGCGGGCCACGCTCGCTATGGTCGACTGGGCGGAGCGCACCGGCCGGGCGAATCTGCTGGAGGATGGCTATATCGCCCGAAGGAGCCGGCACAATCAGGGCGTGGCCGTCGATCTGACGCTGGTGGATCCGACCCGAGGAACCCAGTTGGATATGGGGACGCCGTTCGACACGTTCTCGGAGGCAGCCCACACGGCGAACGCAACCGGCCGGCCGCTCCGCTATCGCCAGATTCTGGTGCGGGTCATGGAATCGGAGGGCTTCACCAATTACGAGAAGGAATGGTGGCATTTCACTTATCCTGTTCCCGGCGCCCTGCCCTTCGATAGGGTGATTCACTGACTGAGGGTCAATGAGTTCCTTGACTCTCGTGAAGTCAGACAGTAAAGTGCGGTGCGCGAATGGCTTCCCTCGTCCGAGCGGATTTCTTACCAACAGGATCAACGCGTAATGCTCCTCAGGACCACTGCCCCGCGCTCGTTTCGGTTGGTCGCCGTGCTGTGCCTGCTCCTGGCGCTGGCCGGCTGTGGTGCGGAGCAGTATCCACAAACCACACTGCTACCCCGCGGCGATTTCGCCAGAATCGCAGACGATCTTCTGGACACCACGGTCAAATGGGCCCTCCTTGTGTTCGTACTGGTGGAGGGCGTTTTGATCTACGCCATCTTCCGGTTTCGTGGTAAACCCGGAGATCCGGAGCCGCACCAGACCCACGGCAACACCACGGTGGAAATCATCTGGACCGTCATTCCGGCCCTGATCCTGGCGGTTATCGCGGTTCCGACGGTGAAGGCCATCTTTCAGACCAGTGCGATTCCGGGCAAAGACGCCCTGACCATCGAGGTGGTGGGGCATCAGTGGTGGTGGGAGTTCCGCTACCCCGAGTACAACCTGACCACCGCGAACGAAATGCACGTCCCGCTGGGGCGGACGGTCTCGCTCCGCATGGGCAGCAGTGACGTGATTCACAGCTTCTGGGTGCCGCAATTCGCCGCCAAGCGGGACGTCTTTGCCAACCGTGAGACGCGGATGTGGTTCAAGGCGGAGGCCGAAGGCGACTATCCCGGCCAGTGCGCCGAGTTCTGCGGCATCCAGCACGGGCGGATGTCGCACCGGATAAGGGCCCAGAAGCCGGAGGAGTTTCAGGCCTGGGTGGCGCACATGCAGACGCTGAAGACCAAGCCCACCCCGGCCCCGCCGTCCACACCGCCCCCGCAGCCGCGCCCTGGCGAGAAGGCTCAAGAGGGCCCGCCTCGTCCGGAGTCGGTGGCGGCGGCGACGAGCGCCGGCGAGAAACTATTTCTGACGAAGGGGTGCGTCGCTTGCCATGCCCTCATCGCCTACGATGCGCCCAAGGGCATGGTTGGGCCTAACCTGGCCAATGTAGGCGCCCGCTCGTATATCGCGGCCGGAACCCTCAAGAACACGGACGAGAACCTGGCCCGCTGGATCCGCGATCCACAGGGCATCAAGAAGGGTGTCCTGATGCCCAACCTTGGCGTGACCCAGGCCGAAGCGCAGGCGCTGGTGGCCTATCTGCGGGCGCACCAGTAGACAACCATGAGATAAGGTTCGTATGGCAACCAGGGTTCTAGATCAGCACCAGGCGCATGCGGCGGCTCACGGCGAGAAGACCGGGCTCTGGAGCTGGATCACGACAGTCGATCATAAGCGCATCGGCATCCTCTACGGTGCCACGGCGTTCTTCTTCTTCCTGATGGGTGGAATCGAGGCGCTGCTGCTTCGCATCCAGCTGGGTACCGCCGAGAACACCTTTCTGTCGCCGGAGACGTACAACCAGCTGTTCACGATGCACGGCACGACGATGATCTTCCTCGCCATCATGCCGTTGTCGGCCATGTTCTTCAACTTCATGATCCCCCTGCTGATCGGCGCCCGGGACGTGGCCTTTCCCCGGCTCAATGCGTTCAGCTACTGGGTCTTTCTGCTGGGCGGCGTCTTTCTCAACGCCAGCTTCCTCTTCGGCGTGGCACCCGACCAAGGCTGGTTCGGCTATGCCAACCTGACGTCGAAACAGTACTCGCCCGGGCTCAACGTGGACTTCTGGATGCTGGGGCTCCAGATCCTGGGCATCGCGTCGCTGGCCGCTGCCGTGAATTTCTTCGTCACCATCGTCAACATGCGCGCGCCCGGCATGAGTCTCATGCGGATGCCGATGTTCGTCTGGATGAGCTTCATCACTCAGGTGCTGCTGCTGCTGGCCTTTCCGGTCATCACGGTGGCGCTGATCCTGCTCATGTACGACCGGTTCTTCGGCACCAACTTCTTCGTGCCGTCGGGTGGTGGCGATCCGCTGCTGTGGCAGCATCTCTTTTGGATCTTCGGCCACCCCGAGGTCTACATCCTCATCCTGCCGGCGTTCGGCATCGTATCCGAGGTCCTCCCGGTCTTCTCCCGGAAGCCCCTCTTCGGCTACGCGGCGATGGTGTTCTCCGGTGTGTTCATCGCGTTCCTCGGCTTCGGCGTGTGGAGCCACCACATGTTCTCCACCGGTATGGGTCCGCTGGCGGACACGTTCTTCGCGCTCACGACCATGCTGATCGCGATTCCGACCGGGGTGAAGATCTTCAACTGGATCGGCACCATGTGGGGCGGTTCGCTGCAGTACCGGACGCCGATGCTCTTTGCCATCGGCTTCATCGCCATGTTCATCATCGGCGGGCTGTCGGGAGTCATGCACTCATCACCCCCGGCGGACCTGCAGCAGACCGACACCTATTTCGTGGTTGCCCACTTCCACTACGTGTTGTTCGGCGGCAGCATCTTCGGCCTGACGGCGGGTGCCTACTACTGGTGGCCCAAGATGTTCGGCCGCATGCTGAACGAGCGCCTGGGCAAGCTCCACTTCTGGCTGATGCTGATCGGCTTCAACCTGACCTTCTTCCCGATGCACTTCGTGGGACTCCACGGCATGCCGCGGCGGGTATACACGTACCCCGAGGGACTCGGGTTCGAGCTCATGAATCAGATCGAGACGGCTGGGTCGCTCCTCCTGGGCGTCGCTTTCCTCGTCTTCCTGGTCAACATATTCCAGACTTGGCGCAAGCCCCGAAACGCGCCGGCGGACCCATGGAACGGAGCCACCCTGGAGTGGGCCATTCCATCGCCCCCACCGGAGTTCAACTTTGCGGAGATCCCGACGGTGCACGGACGTGACGCGCTGTGGGAGCTGAAGCGCCAGCGCGGCGGTAGCCTTCCCGAACCGGCCCGCGTCAGCGGGGCGGGGATCCACATGCCCAACCCGTCGTACTGGCCGCTCGTGACCGCGGTCGGGATTCTGGCATTCTTCGTATTCCTCATGATGATGGGGCATACCGGTATCTGGCCAGTCATTGCCTCCTTCGCGCTCCTGTTGCTGGGAGTGTACAAGTGGGCCTACGAGCCCGCAGGATGAACGGGAGACTCCTTTGACCGCTCACGCGCACGCAGCGCATCTCGAGACCTCGACGGGACTGGATAACCGGAAGGTGGCCATTTGGACCTTTATCGGGTCCGAATGCATGTTCTTCGCCACCCTGATCTCGAACTATCTGGTCAACAAGGGCAAGAGCCTGGTCGGGCCGTTCCCCCATGAGGCCTGGACCTCGCCGACCGGCCAGCACTTCGAGCCGATCTTCGAGATTCCCCTCGTCACGCTGGGTACGGCGCTGCTGCTGTTCAGCTCGCTGTTCGTGGTGCTCGCCCTCAGCGGCGCGCAGCGGGGGAACCGAAAGGCGCTGATCGGCTGGCTCGCTGCCACCATTGCCTGCGGCATCTTCTTCGCCGGAATGCAGGTGTATGAGTTCACCCACTTCGTCCATCGCGGCCTCGGGTTCACCACCAATCTCTTTGGCTCGAGCTTCTACACCCTGACCGGCTTCCATGGCACCCACGTGGCGATCGGGGTGCTCTGGCTGAGCACGCTCTGGATCGACGCGTTGCGCGGCAAGCTCCCGCCGGCGAGGTCGCTCAACCTGGAGATGGCGGCACTGTATTGGCATTTCGTCGACGTGGTCTGGATCATCATCTTCCCCGTCGTCTACCTCATCAAGTGAGCAGGGGACCATGGATTCCCATGTGACCACCGGCACCCAGGAGCACACCCACCCGACCGCGAGTCTTTATTTCAAGGTCGGTCTCGTGCTCTTCGTCCTCACCGCGCTCGAGGTGGGACTGTACGAGATCACCTACGGCGACCATGCCGGATCCATGGCCCCGACGCTCAAGCCGCTCTTCGTCCCACTCCTGCTGCTGTTGTCGGCCGCCAAGTTCGCCCTGGTGGCCATGTTCTACATGCATCTGAAGCAGGACAGCAAGCTGTTCACCGGCGTGTTCGTCTTCCCGCTGATCATCGCGGCATTCATCATCGTGGCGCTGATCATTCTCCAGGCGTACCATTTCGCGTTTGCGCGGTCGGGGTGATCAGGGCTATTGACTATTAGCTATTGGCTATCCCGTGAGTAAACTCGCTCCTAGCCCACAGCCCATAGCCCATAGCCCATAGCCCATAGCCACAGCCAACAGCACCAGCCAATAGCCAATAGCCAACAGCCAAAAGCCATGGACGATCGCCTTCGACCAACCGCCCCCTACGAATGGGCCTGGTCGCTTCACCCCAGCGTTCTCATAGGCACCGGAATTCTCGGTGCCTTGTACTTTTACGGGATCGGGCCGCTGCGCCGCCGGCGCGGCTCGCCGGCGGCCTCGCCCCGGCAGGTCCTCTCGTTCTCAGCTGCCCTGGCGGTCCTTGTAGGGTCGCTCAACGGGCCGCTGCACGATCTGAGCGACTACTATCTCTTCTCCATGCACATGGTGCAGCACCTGGTGCTCACCCTCGTGTTCCCGCCGCTCCTCCTGGCCGGGATACCCGACTGGCTGCTCCGCCCGCTACTGGACCGACCGGGCGCACTGCCGGTCACCAAATTCCTGACTCGTCCGTGGCTCGCGGCTCTCCTGTTCAGCGTTTCCATTGCCATGTGGCATTTGAAACCCTTTTACGACCTCATGATGAGAAGCCATGAGGTGCACATTGCCACCCACCTGATGTTCATGGTGGCGGCCACACTCATGTGGTGGCCGGTGATGAGCCCCCTGCCGGAGCTCCGCCTCCCGACCGGACTCAGCATGCTATACCTGTTCCTGGTCGGGATTCCGATGCAGGTGGTGGCGGCACTGATCACCTTCGCGGACGAGACGCTGTATGTCTGGTACGTCACCGCCCCCCGCATGTGGGGGCTCTCGCCGCTCGACGACCAGCAGCTCGGTGGCCTGATCATGTGGGTTCCCGGCAATCTCTATATCTTTGCGGCGATCGGAGTGCTGTTCTTCAGGTGGGCAAGAGAGGAGAGCTAGGGGCTGGGAGCTGGGAGCTTAGAACTGAGAGCGGCTCCCAGCTCCTAGCTCCTAGCTCTTAACTGAGAGGGCAAGACACAGCCAGCCCGCGAGGAACGCGACCCCGCCGAGCGGTGTAATGGCGCCGAACCAACGGATGCCGGTCAGCGCCAGGAGGTAGAGGCTACCCGAGAAGAGAACCGTTCCCGCCACAAAGAGCCATCCGGCCCACACCGGCAACCGACCCGGCCGGCGGGTGACCGCCCAGGCAACGGCCAGCATCGCCAACGCATGGTACATCTGATATCGGGCCGCGGTCTCGAATACCGCGAGATGCTCCGGCGTCAGTCGTGCCCTGAGCGCGTGGGCGCCGAATGCACCCGCCGCCACGGAGACCAGCGCGGACAGCGCGCCCACACCGAAAAACAACCGCTCCATTCAGCTCACCGGTGAGACAGACCTCGTGCGGCCAGCTCCTCGTTGGTAGCCCGGCGATCGGCCCAGCCGGCAAGTGCACCGAGGATGAGGATGAAAACGATGTTGCTAGCTGCCACGGTCGTCATGTTCGGTGGCAGCGGCCCGTACATGCTGGCCAGGTAGGTGGCGACCAGCAGCAGAACGACGAGCAGGATGCGGCCCGCCCTGACCGGGTGACGGTGAGATCCCCGCGCCACATAGAGCGCGAGGCCGACACCGAACACGAGCGCCTCGGCCGCCAGTGTGGCAACCGGATTGTTCCACAGCCCGAGACCCAGCTTGGCTGAATCGTTTCCCATGAGCGGCAGGTCGGGTACGTGCGTCAGCACGTCGAGCGGATAATGGGAGAACACCGCCAATCCCACGACGGCCGCGGCCTGCCAGTGTCGACTGGTGTCGCGCGTCGGCCAGGAATAGTAGAGTGCCGCGGCCACCACACTCCAGATGATGACTCCGACAAGACTGTGGGAAATGGGATAGTTCAGAAACTCGAGCGGGGTAACCGCCGTGTAGCCCGGAACGATCCTCGCGTGCTCCCATCCGAGGAGCACGAAGATTCCCCAGAGCAGGTCGGGAAACTGGACCGCGAAGAAAAGGGTGCCGAGCGACAGCTTGGGCTCGGCCCGCTTGAAGGCGAAGGCTATGCCGTAATGGCCTAGGAACATGGCGGGCAAGCGGAGTGGGTGCGGCCGATGTTCATGACCATTCCTTGTGGGAACTGAGGCTGCCAAGTTGCTGGAAAACAGACACTCTGTCCAGATGACAGGTCACTCGCGTTCCGCCCCGCCGCCTCGCTGCCCCGCCGCCCCGCTCGCCAGCCAGGCTCCCCCGTCCACCACCATGATCGCCCCCGTGATCCAATCGCCTGCTGGGCTCGCCAGAAAGGTCACGGTTTGTCCGATGTCTTCGGGTGTACCCCAGCGGCGGAGTGGAATCGATTCCGCCGCGTACTTCTCCATGCCGAACAGGTCGGGCGCATCGCTGCCGGGCGGGGTAAACGCCTTCCTGACTCCCTCGGTGGGGATCGGTCCCGGGGCGACGGCGTTGACGGTGATTCTGTCCCTGGCCCATTCGAGGGCCAGCGTGCGCGTGAGCGCGTCAACGCCGGCCTTTGCGGCGGTGGCATGGGCCATCAGGGGCCAGCCGCGATAATGAAGCGTCATCGAGATCGAGATGATGCGTCCACTCCCCTGGGCCTTCAGGAGCGGATATACGGCCTGGCAACAGTAGAATGTGCCGTACAGGTCGGTTTCGACTACCGCGCGCCAGGCATTGGGGCTGAGAGTCGCGCTGGGTGCGTAGAAATTGCCCGCCGCGTTGTTGACCAGGATGTCCAGCCGGCCGTGCTTCTCTCCCACCTGCGCCACCATTCGAGCCACCGACTCCGGCTCACGCACGTTGACCTCGACCGTGCTCACTGTGGCGCCGCCGGCCCGGAGCCGGTCGGCGGCGGGCTCGAGATGCTCCGGTTTTCGGCTCGCAATGGCAACTTCGGCGCCGGCGGCCGCCAGGGAAGCGGTGATGCCATAGCCGATTCCGGTTCCGCCTCCCGTCACCAGCGCGACCCTGCCGCGCAGGAGGTCTGGCCGGAACACGTTGAGCGGAGGTTGGCTCACGCCGGTTGCCCGCGCGAGGTGGGGCGGGCGGCGAACGCCTCCAGGCGCATGCGGAATTCCACGCTTTGCAGTGCCTGGAGCTGGGCGGCTCCCTCGGTCGAGAGCGCCTGCTCCAGCGCGCCGACCTCAGGGGCCCGGGTGAGGCGCTTGATGCTGCGTATGCTGGAGCCCGAGCATTCGAGCAGCGCACTCACGGTCCGGCGCACGGCTGAGTCCAGGGCGGAGTCTTCGCTGACCTCCTCCACCAAGCCGATCGAGAGGGCCTCCATCGCGTCGAGGGTCTCACCGGTCATCAGCACGCGCATTGCCCGTCCGACGCCTACCAGGCGGGGCAGGGTAAAGGTAGATCCTCCATCCGGCACCAACCCGATCCGGGCGAACGCCGAGGTGAAGGTGGCAGTCGAGCCGGCCAGGCGCATGTCACAGGCGAGGGCCAGGTCGAAACCAAAGCCGGCGGCTGTACCCTGCACCACGGCCAGCACCGGCACCGGGCAACGCACGATGGCGATGACGGCGGACTGGAAATCACTGAGTCCGTGCTGGAGGTCCGCCACCTTGGGGGTGGCGCCAAGGGACCGGAGCCAGTGAAGGTCCAGCCCGGCGCAGAAGTGGCTGCCGGCACCCGAGAGCAGGATGACTCGGGCCTCACCAATTTCACCGACCCGCTCGATTTCCTGCGCCAGTGCGCGCGCGAGGCCCGGGGTGAGCGCGTTTCGCCGGGCGGGGACGTTGAGGGTGAGCCGGTGGATGGGGCCATCGGGCTCAGACACCAGCTCCGCCATGTGGGTCGCGCTCCTCGAGGGATATCCGGCGAATCTACACCTTACCAGCCGGCCGGATCAGGGTAGTATTATACGAAGAAGCTGGAGATGATACCCGCGGCTCCCCCGGCCGTTTCCCAAGCCTCAGCTTCCACCCGCGACCATTGACACCGAAAATCAGAGCACCTCGACAGGTCGCCGCCACCGGCTTGCGTTGCGCACTGGTCGTGGATGACGAGCCCACGATTCGGACCGCCGTGGCACGCTACCTCAGGCGGAGAGGGTGGGACGCGGATGAAGCCGAGGACGGGAGGGTCGCACTGACGAAGCTGGACGGTGCACCTCCGGGCCGCTACCAGGTGGTCATCTCCGATATGCGAATGCCGCACTGCTCCGGCGATCAACTGCACGACTGGCTGGCGGAACACCGCCCCGACCTGTTCGCGCGGCTGATTTTGACGACCGGTGACCTCGCCTCGCCGGCGCTGAACGAATTCCTCACCCGCACGCCTCGGCCGGTGGTCGAGAAGCCGTTCGAGCTCGCTGAGCTGGCGCAGGTGATCACGGCGGTGCTGCAGCAGGCACGGTGACTTACTTCTCCGGCTCCACCCCCATTCCCATGGCGTGATAGCCATTGTCCACGTACACCACACTGCCGGTGATCGACCGGGCCAGCGGGCTGCTCAGAAATGCGGCCGTGTTTCCCACATCCGCAGCATCGATGGGACGAGGCAGGGGTGAGTTGGTGGCGGTGTACTTGATCATCATGTCGATGAAGCCGATGGCGCTCGCAGCGCGGGATGCCCACGGCCCGGCCGAGATGGCGTTCACTCGCACGCCCCAGCGGCGGCCCGCCTCGTAGGCCAGGGTCCGGGTGTCGGCCTCGAGCGCCGCCTTGGCGGAGGACATACCGCCGCCGTATCCGGGAATGACCCGTTCGCCGGCCATATAGGTGAGGGAAAGAAACGACCCACCCTCGCCCATCAGCGGTGAGAGGTGGCGCACCAGGGACACGTTGCTATAGGCACTCACGCTGATGGCAGACAGGTAGCCCTGCCGCGAGGTGTCGACCAGCGGCGACCTCACCTCGGGGGCGTTCGCCAGACTGTGGATCACCACATCGAGACTGGACTCACCGAAGTCGCTGCGCACCCGCTCCGCCATTCCCTGGATACTGAAGTCACCCACCTCCTTGTACCGCTTGTTCTCCCGGACCTCCGCCGGTGCCTCGGCCAGGGTGTCGAAGGCCGCGTCCAGGGGATAGATCCGTTCGAACTCGAGCCTGCGGCCATCGGACAGCCGCATCGAGTCGTCCATCTTTCCCCGCTCGAGCATCTTGGTAAAGATGCCGAGTGCGGGTGGCCAGCTGCCGAGGCAGATCGTGGCGCCGGCCTCGGCCAGGGCCTTGGCTATGGCGAACCCGAAACCACCGTCGTCCGAGACGCCGGCCACCAGGGCGCGCTTTCCGGTCAGATCGATTGGCAGCATGCGGTGAGGTCCTCATCCGGTAGAGTCCGCGGGAATGTAGGGCTTCCTACTCTTCCCGCAATACTTCCAGTGGAGCCCGGCGGACGACGTCCCGGCTGTTGGCCAGGCCTACGAAGACGGTGAGCGCCACTACCGTGAGCGTGAGCGCGGCCATCTGAAGCACTGGTAGCGTGAAGCTGCCATCGAACACGAATCGCGCGATGGCCCACCCGGCTCCAGCGGCCAGTACCAGGGCGACCGCCGCTGCCAGCAAGCCCAGCGAGAGATACTCGGCCAGGACCACCCGAAATACCTGGCGCCGTGTTGCTCCCAGGGCCCGGAGCAGTGCTCCCTCCCGCACCCGTTGAAAGCGGCTGGTGGCAAGGGCCCCAACGAGCACCAGGACACCAACAGCCAAACTAAAGAGCGCCATGAAGCGGATGGCCAGCACGACCCGATCCACCAGGCGCTCGAGTGCGTCCTGCAGCAGCGACAAATCCAGGGTGGAGACATTCCCGAAGCGCTCGGCCAGCCGGCGCTGGAACCGTCCCCGGGCGGCCGGGTCGGGAATCCGGGTGAGCGTCACGAAACTCTGAGGCGCGGTCTCCAGCGCTCCCGGCGCGAACACGACGAAAAAGTTGGGCTCGAAGCGCGCCCAGCTCACCTCGCGCAGGCTCCCCACCCGGGTTGGCACCGGAACACCCTGCACATCCCAGACTATTTCGTCGCCGACCCCGACCCCAAGCTCACCGGCGAGGTCCCGCTCCACCGATATCCGCGGCGGCGACTGCCCCGCTTCAGACCAGCTTCCCTCGACCACGCGCTCCGAGGCGACCACCGAATCGCGATAGGTGGACCGGTACTCCCGCCGAAAGACCCAGGCATTCGAGGGCCCATCCGCTTCCTGCCCCGGACTGCCCGCCAGCAGCTCGGCAACAGGACGCCCTTTCACCGAGCGGATCCGCATGGGAACGATGGGTGTTGCCCCGGCTCGAGGCAGCCCCGCCTCGCCCAGCTCGCGCTCGACCGCGGGGAGCTGGTCCGGCTGAATGTCGAAGAGAACCAGGTTGGGGCGCGCCGGACCGCCGCTGAGCCTCAGCTGGCGCAGGAGGTTGTGCTGGACCAGGTAGAGTGTGCCGAGGAGGAAGGCGCCAAATCCAATGGAGAGCACCAGCGTCACCGTTTGATTGGCGGGGCGATGCAGGTTGGCCATACCCTGGCGCCACACGTAGGGCCAGCCTGCCGGAAGCCACCGGATTCCACGAATCAGCATCCAGGCGGCCAGCCACAGGATCAGCAGGGCGACTCCTACTGCTCCCGCGAAGATCGCTCCCTGCCGCCAGCTTCCGGTCTGGTGGGCGGCCAGCATCACGGTGCTTCCGGCCAACAGCAGGAGCGCCAGCATCGCCCAACGATCCCGCGGGGTTTTTTCGGATTCGTACGGACGCCGCAGCGCAGACAGGGGTGACACCCGGCGAACCGCAAGCAGTGGAAGGAGGGCGAACACCAAGGCAACCCAGAGCCCCATGCCGATGCCCAGACCAGCCGCGTTCCAGGAGAGAGTCGGGGTCACATCCACGGGCAGTAATCCCGATAGGAGGCTCGGCAGCAGACGCTGCAGACCGATGCCCAGGAGGGCACCGGCAACGCTGCCCACCAGCCCCATCACTCCTGCCTCGAGCAGGTAGATGGCGAAAATGCTGCCTGCCGTTGCCCCGAGGCAGCGGAGCACCGCCACTGACTGCGAGCGCTGCCGGACAAAGACCACGATGGCGCTGGCCACGCCAATGCCACCGAGCAGCAGTGCAATCAAAGCCACCAGACCGAGATAGCCGGTGAGCTTGGAGAGAACGTCGTTGAGGTTGCGCTGATCGTCGGCAACGGTGCGAAGCCGGACCCGTTCGGTCCGCAGGGTGGGGCGATACCGGTTCGCCAGCGTCTGGGCCGAGACGCTTGCCGGGAGCTCCAGGAACGCTTCATGCTCGACCCGCGCCCCGAAGCTCAGCAATCCAGTCTCTTCGAGATAACGGGCCGGGATGTAGATCCGGGGCCCGAAGGCGAAGCGAACACCCGCATCGCTGGGCGCGCTCTGAACCGTACCGCTGATGACGAAGCGGCCCTCGCCCAGCGCGACGGTATCCCCGACGTGCGCGCTGAGTGCGGTGAGGAGCGATGGGTCTACCACCACGTTCCGCCCAGCCTGCAGCAGGCTCCAAGCTGGCCGGGGCTCGGTGCGGATCTCACCATAAAACGGGTACCGCCCCTCTACCGCCGCCACCTGGACCAGACGGGTGCCGGCCGTCCGAGGGACGTACGCCATCCCGGCAAAGCTGGTCACCCGGGACAGGCGTGCTCCACGAGACAGAGTATCCAGCAGCGCCTCCACCCGAGGGGAAAAGGCTTGCCGACTGACCAGGGCCAGGTCGGCGCCGAGCAGCGCTCTTGCCTGCCGGCGGACGGAGTCCTGCAGGTTATCGGTGAAGGAGTTGATCGCCACGAGTGCTGCCACACCCACGGCAACGGTTCCCATGAGAAGGAGCAGGCGACGGGGAGCGGCTCTGAGCTCCCGGGCCGCCATGCGGGAAACAAAGGCGAGACCGGTCACGCGGCGGTGTCGGCCACCACGCTCCCGTCGGCCAGCCGAATGGTCCGGCGGGCTCGCGCGGCGAGGTCCAGATCGTGGGTCACCAGCACCAGGGTGGTGCCGGAGTCACGATTCAGCTCCACCATCAGATCGATGATCGTGGCGCCGGTTTTCGCGTCGAGGTTTCCAGTGGGCTCGTCGGCGAACAACACCTTGGGACGGATGCTGAACCCGCGCGCCAGGGCCACCCGCTGCTGCTCACCACCGGAGAGCTGGGAAGGGTAGTGATGCTCACGGCCGCCCAGCCCGACCCGGGCCAACAGCTCTCGAGCCCGTGCCGCCGACCCGTCCTCGCCTCGAAGCTCCAGTGGGACTTGTACATTCTCCTGGGCAGTCAGGGTGGGGATAAGCTGAAACGCCTGAAAGACGAATCCGACCTTCTCGCCTCTCATCCGAGCACGCTGATCCTCGTTCAGGGATCCGAGCTCCTGGCCGTCGAGATAGACTTTTCCGGCGCTGGGCTGATCGAGTCCGGCGAGTAATCCCAACAGCGTTGTCTTCCCGCTTCCGGACGGGCCCAGTATCGCCAGGAACCCGCCCGGCTCCAGACCGAAGGTGATATCCTTCAAGACCGTGAGGTCCCGGCCTCCCGATCGGTAGGTCCGGCCCAGTGATTGGCATTCCAGCATAGTGGTGTGCATCTCGAATGATACCCAGGTGCGTACCCATATTCGGTCTGGTTGCAGGTCTGTTCGGCTGCGATCAACCCGGCAGGGAACCGCGTGAAAGCACCCCGCCACCGAGCCCCACTGCGGACCGGCCGTCGGTGGTGTTTCTCGGAACCAGCCTGACCGCTGGTCTCGGACTGGAGCCGGAGCAGGCCTTCCCTGCGCTGATTCAGCAGAAGATCGACTCCTCCGGACTCGCGCTCCGCGTGGTCAATGCCGGCGTGAGCGGCGAGACCTCTGCCGGAGCCCGGCGGCGGGTCGATTGGCTGTTGCGGGAGCCGGTTGCGGTGCTGGTGCTGGAGACCGGCGCGAATGATGGTCTTCGGGGCTTACCCCCAGACTCACTGCGGGCAAACGTCCAGGCCGTATTCGATCGGGCCAAGGCGATTTCACCTCCTCCCAGGCTGGTGCTGGTCGGAATGAGAGTCCCGCCGAATTACGGCCGAGCGTACACCGACCGCTTCCACGCCGTTTACCCTGAGCTCGCCCGGAAAAACGGGGCCGAGCTGGTTCCGTTTCTGCTCGAGGGGGTTGGTGGGGTTCCTGGACTCAACCAGGGCGACGGAATCCATCCGACGGCCGAGGGTCAGCGGGTGATGGCGGAGACAGTGTGGAAGGTGCTGGAACCGGTTTTGAGAGAGGCGGCGAAGACGGAGAGGGCTGCAGATTTGTCAGAATGACACTATGTCTTGAAGGGCCTCCACCGCCGTATCGATTTCGTCTTTGGTGTTGTAGTAGTGCGGCGAGATCCGGAGCGCCGACTCCGCCCCTTTCTCGTCCATGTCGATCACGGCATCCTCCCGGTGGGGCGAGCTGGTGTTGATGCCCCGGCGGCGAAGCTCGAGCTTGATGTCCTTCGCATCCCGTCCCGCTACCGCGACCGTCACAATGGCGCAGAGCTCGGGCCCGCGGTCGAGGACCCGCACACCGGGCACCGCCTCCAGGCGGCGGCGCGCATGCTCGGCCAGCAGCCGTGCGCGATCGCGCGCGGTATCGAGGCCGACCTCGAGGGCGTATCGCGCCGCGGCGCCGAGCCCGAGTACCAGCGCGTAGGCGAACTCCCAGGTCTCGAATCGCCGCGCGTCGGGCGTAAGCTCAAACGCATCGGTGTCGGTCCAGGTAGCGCCATGCATGTCCACCAGGAGTGGGTGCGCCCCGGCGTTCAGCACGCGATCGGACACGTAGAGAAAGCCGAGGCCCCGGGGTCCCCGCAGAAACTTCCGGGTGGCGGCGGTCAGATAATCGCAGTGCAGCCGCTCAACGTCGATAGGCATCTGGCCCACCGCCTGACAGCCGTCGACCAGGTAGGGCACGCCGGCCTCACGGCAGATCAGGCCCACGGCTTCGACCGGCTGCACCAGTCCCGAATTGGTGGGAATCCAGGTGAGCGCGACGAGCGCTGGACGGCGGCGCGCCACCAGCTTGCGGATCGCTTCCGGATCCACGCCTCCCTCCGGAGCATCGGGGGCGCGCACAACCTCCACACCACGGCGGCGGGCGAGCGAGAGGTACATGATCTGATTGGAGGCGTAATCCGACCGACTGGTCACGACGATGTCGCCGGGGGCCAGGTCGAATGCGCTAAGGGCCTGGGCGAACGCGACGGTTGAGTTCTGTACCAGTGCCACATTGCGTGCGTGAGATCCGAGCAAGCGGGCGACGTCGGCGTACGCCTGGAGAATCGGCTCGACCCGGGCATCGGCCGCCTCGTAGCCGCCGAGCTCCCCTTCCAGGGCGAGATGCCCCAGGATCGCGTCGCGCACCGGACGGGGGACCAGCGCCGCTCCGGCATTGTTGAGGTGAGCCCGGGCGCTACAGCCGGGGGTGTCCGAGCGCCAACGAGTCAGATCCATGCTCCCAGCTCCTCGATGCCGCGCTCCCAGTGGTGACTGAAACGCCGGACCGCGGCCTCCCGGTCGTTCCGCCTCAACGCCTCGATGATCCGAGCGTGGTGCTGAGTCGACAGGCTCACCCGGCCCGCGTCGCGCAGATAGGCCCGCATATAGCGGCGGGGGACCTGCCAGAGTGTAGAGATCATCGAGAGAAGACGCTGGTTGGGACAGTCCTGGAGAAGGGTCCGGTGCCATTGCTCGTCGAGGTCGATGCATCGATCCGGGTCACCGCGGACTCCGGCGAGCTCGCGGTCGATCGCTCCCAGCTCGGCCAGCCGGTCGGCGGAGATCTCGCCCGAGAGCTTCAGGGCGAGTCCTTCAAGGTCGGAAAGAATAGCACCGGTCTCTCGCATCTCCGTGGCATCGAGGGCGCGGATGCTGAAGCCCCGTCCCATGTCGGCGTCCACCACGCCTTCGCGGGCCAGCCGGAGCAAGGCTTCGCGAACGGGGGTTCGGCTTACGCCCAGCTGACTCGCCATGTGGGTATCCCGGACGCGGGAGCCCGAGGGGAGATCACCCCGGGCGATGCGGTCGAGGAGTTGGCGGTAGACCTCGTCGCGGAGCGGCGTACGTGCGATGATAGTCGGTCTCATGGCTAATGATGTATACTGTATACAGTATTCAAACTGTCCCGTCAAGGTAGCCACCTCTGGAGGATAATTCATGTTGAACCGACTGACCCCCATTGTGGCCCTCCTGCTGGGAATACACCCTCTCGCCGCGCAGTCGGAGCCGGCGCTCAGGGAGTACTTCGAAGGCAAGACGGTCACGGTCAGGCAGCCGATGCCGGGCACGGAGGAAGGGGTGGACATCTATCCCGGCACCGACACGCCACTGGACTATCCCAAGTACGCAGGCCGCCTGAAAGAGCACGGCACGGCATTGCGATCTGGCCAGTCCGCGCTGGTGACCAAGGTGAAGGTGAAGTCGAAGCACATCGAGTTCCAGCTCGATGGCGGCGGCTACGGTACCATGGGCGATGAGACCTCCACCAACATCAGCACCGGAGCCACGCCCAAGACCAGGCGGGAGAAGAATCTCGAAGCCGAGGTCAAGCGGGAGGCCGATCCGGTCAAGAAGCGCGCGATACGCGAGGAGCTCGATGACCTGAAGCGCGAGCGGGAACGAGAGGATGCCCGCAACCGCTCCGCGGTAGCGGAAGCGGAGGAGCACAGGAAGGAGAACGTGCGGCAGCGGCGTCTCGAGGGCGGGTCACGCTTCAACATCCGCTATCGGGACCAGCTTCCCGGCAGCGCCCTCACCCCCGAGGCCGTGATGTCTGCTCTTGCCCAGTACGTGGACTTCGGCCAGCTCCGCTCTACGGCCTCTGCGCCGGCCGACACCCGGGAGCAGATCGGACCTCAACCAGACCGGCGAGGTGGTCTCCCTCGCAAGGGGATGCTGGCTCAAGAGGTAAATGCCCAGCTGGGACCGCCGATCACGAGTAAGGAACGCAAGGAAGGGACGCTGAAGGTACAGACGCGAGATTACACTACTGCTGATGGGCGAGTCACCGCTGAATTCGTGGAGGGCGTCCTGATCCGCTTTACGGTTACCTCGGAATGAGGCTTCTCGCATTCGCCGCCTCGCTGCGGCGCGAGTCGGTCAATCGAAAGCTCATAGCACTCGCGGTCGACCTGGCCCGGGATGCCAAGGTCGAGGTCGATCTGGCAGATTTTCACGACTTCGACATGCCGCTCTACGACGCGGATCTGCAAGCGGCGTCGGGATTTCCCAGCGGGGCGCGGGAGCTGGGACGAAGGATCGAGGCCGCCGACGGCCTGATGATCGCGTCACCGGAGTACAACTACTCCATTCCCGGAACCCTCAAGAACGCGATCGACTGGGTATCCCGCATGAAGCCCATGCCGTTTCGTGGCAAGCACGGGATTCTGCTCGCGGCATCCACTTCCCTGGTGGGTGGCATTCGCGGGCTCTGGGCACTCCGCGTCCCGCTGGAAGGTCTCGGCGTCACCTTGTACCCGGATATGTTCGCGTTGGCACAGGCCCCGCAGGCATTCGACGAGCGCGGCAAGCTCAAGGATCCGGAGGTCCGGGAGCGGTTAACCAAGATGGCGAAGGGCTACTTCGTCATGGGGAGGAAGCTATCGGCAGCGTAACCGGAATCGATATGGTGCCGAATCGGTCGCCGGGCCGGCGAGCGTAACGCAGGTCCACGACATGGACCATATAGTGGGCCGGTCCCACCTGCGCGATCTCGAAGGTCGGAAACCGTGCCCAGCCGAGGAACCGGCGCCCCACCGTGCTCTCGGCGGCTCGCAGGACGGCCGGATGCAACGGCCGTCGCGGCAAGGTGACGACCTCGGCCCGGTTCACGTGGGGCCGCTCCAGCCAGCTGAAGGTCCCCACTCGGTATTCTCCTTCCTGCTGGGTCACAAACTTGCGGACCAGAGGGTCGAGCAGAACCGGCCCCGCCATCGTGGCCTGCACCGGGGCGCCTGACACTGTCCAGACCTCTCGGGCCACGATCCTTGCTGCGGCGATGCCCGAGATCGCCATCCCACCCACATACAACGTTACTGTGGCAAGCGCGAGCCAGGCCGGGCGAGCGGGGTCTGACAGCCGGAGCCGCTCCCGCCGGCGGCTGACGTACAATCCAAGCGCCAGTACCAGCCAGACCCACGGATCCACGATGAAGAGGGTGTCGCCGTAAAACCAGGTGCTCGAGAACGGCATGAGCCAGCGAACGCCATAGGTGTTGAATGTGTCCAGGATCGGGTGCGACAGGATGGCGACGAACGAGAGGAGGAACAGCTGCCTGGGTACCATGGGGGAGGGAGTCGCCCGTCTCGCGGCGTGTCTGCTCCAACGGTGGAACAGAAGCAGCAGTCCCGTCAACATGAATGGCAGCACCAGGAGGGCGAGAACACCGTGGCTCCACCCCCGGCGCCACTCGAGATCGGCGGCGGGACCGTCGAAGTAGGCGAGCGCGTCCAGGTCGGGGAAGTTGGCCCCGACGATCAGTGCGGTAGCGCCCAGCGCGGTTCGACGGCCCAGTCCGCTGCGGGAGAGGGCGGCCCCGACCAGCGTATGGCAGATCGGGTCTATTCGAGCCTCGCGTCCATCTCGAGCTGAACATTTCCCTGCAGGGCGCCTGAGACCGGGCATCCCTTCTTGGCGGCATCGGCGGCCTGGGCAAATCCAGCCTGGTCCAGGCCGGGGACCTTGCCGCGGACCTCGAGGCGCATTCTCGTGATCTTGAAGCCGTCTCCTACCTTGTCGATAGTGCAGGACGCCTTGGTGCTGACGCTGGTAGCGGGCGTACCGCTCTTCTCCAGCCCGGCGGAAAGCGCCATGCTCAGACAGGCGGCGTGCGCGGCCGCCATCAGCTCCTCCGGGTTGGTTCCCCGGGCTCCCTCGAACCGGGTGGGGAAGGAGTAGTCTCCCTCGAAGGATGCCGAGCCGGCCTTGAAGTGACCCCGGCCTGCTTTCAGTCCTCCCTCCCACACTGCGGTGGCATTGCTCGTCGGCATGGTGGTCTCCGTATTCAAGAGGGTTGGAGGCCGGCTAGCTCACCGGCTTCCCATCGGTGTCGATCAGCTTGATCTCACCCAGCTTCAGCTCGCGTAACCCGGACTCGATCTTCGAGCGGTCACCCACGACCACCCAGACCAGCTGGTCCGGGTGAACCACCTCGCCTGCAACCGCCGTTACGCTCGCCACGGTCTGGGTGCGTACCTTATCGGCAAAGGTGTCATAGTAGCGATCGTCCAGGCCGAAGGTCACAATGTTGCCTATGGAACCCGCCAGCGCGGACGCGGTCTCCCACGATCCCGGCAGCGTGAGCGTCAGCGATGCCTGGGCTCGCGAGAGCTCGGCCGGCTGGATGGGCCGCTCCTTCACGATGCCGCGCAGCTCCTTCTCCAGCTCGACCAAGGCTTCCCTGGTCTTGTCGGTCTGCACCGGCGCGTAGGCCACGAACGGACGCTGTCCACGGGCGTCCCGAAAGAAAGTATAGGCGCCGTACGACCAATGCTTGTCCTCCCGGAGGTTCATGTTGACCCGGGAGCTGAAGTCTCCGCCGAGCACGGTATTCAGTGTCTCGATGGTGACCTCCTTCGGGTTGGCCTTGGGAGGAGCGATGTGTCCGGCGATGATGACCGACTGCAACGATCCGGGCCGATCGATCAGGTAGACCACCGGCCGTTGCTGCTGGCCTACGGTGGCGATGTTCTTG
>JBKJZM010000257.1:0-18420 GCA_046715295.1 Gemmatimonadales bacterium
TGAAGGTCTGCGCCGTGAAGGCGCCCGGCTTCGGTGACCGTCGCAAGGAGATGCTCCGCGACATCGCCGTCCTGGCTGGTGGGCAGGTGATCTCGGAAGAGCTCGGGTTCAAGCTGGAGAACGCCACCCTGAGCGATCTGGGCCGCGCCAAGCGGATCGTGGTCGACAAGGACAACACCACGATCGTGGATGGCCGGGGCAAGCCGGACGACATCAAGGGCCGGATCGCCGAAATCCGCGGCGCCATCGAGAAGAGCACCAGCGACTACGACCGGGAGAAACTGCAGGAGCGGTTGGCCAAGCTCTCTGGCGGCGTGGCCATCATCAACGTCGGGGCCGCTACCGAGACTGAGCTGAAAGAGAAGAAGGCTCGGGTGGAGGACGCGCTGCATGCCACTCGTGCGGCCGTCGAAGAGGGCATCGTGCCCGGCGGCGGCGTGGCCCTGATCCGGGCGCAGAGCGCGTTGGACAAGATCAAGGGCACCGAGGACGAGAAGATCGGCGTCGAGATCGTTCGACGCTCGCTCGAAGAGCCGATCCGGATGATCGCACAGAATGCGGGAGCCGAGGGCTCGATCGTCGTGGCCCGGGTGAAAGAATCGAAGGACAAGAACTTCGGCTACAATGCGGCGACCGACACGTATGAGGATCTGGTCAAGGCCGGTGTGATCGACCCGACCAAGGTGACTCGCACCGCCCTGCAGAACGCCGCGTCGATTGCGGGTCTGCTGCTCACCACCGAGTGCGTGGTGGTGGAGAAGAAGGAAGAGAAGTCAGGCTCGGCCGCGCCTCCGGGCGGTGGTGGCATGGGCGGCATGTACTAAGCTCGACCTTGTATCCTGAAGCGGCAATGCCGCTGAAGGATCTACTCAGTAAACTAGAACGCCCCGGGATCTCCCGGGGCGTTTTCTTGTCGCCTGCCTTGCGTATTTCACGGCGTGAGGTGGATCGCGGGACTGCAGAAGGCCGCACTACTCTGATCGCCCAATCACTTACGCGATATTCCCGCTTGGTATGACAAATGCCGCCCGCGAGAGTACCCGCAGAGACCACCAGACCCAACGCATGGAGCTGCATGCCCAAACCGACCCCTGGATGCGAGCCGGATCCGATGGCGCGCGTTGTCGACCGTCTGCTCGCGCAACTCCCCAGTCTGCAGGGGGCTGCCGAGCCCCCGGCCCCGGTGTTTCGGTCGTCTACCGGCGAGATCCGCGTCGCCAGTGGACGTTATGTCGAGCCGCCGACGCTGATCGGCCTGTGGGGCCGGGTAGTGCTGGGCATCACGCTGGGGATCATGATGACCGCCTGGCCCTATTTCCGGGAATGCGGATTGCCGCTCTTCGGGTATCTCATCGCGGTGGCTGCCGTGGTGGTGGCTGGTGGGTGGATCGCAGTGACGGCCTGGAAGCTTCGGAACGGTGTCGCCCACATCCTGGCGCTGGTTCTCCTGTTCTGGGGCCTCGTCCTCACCGCGGATGAGCTGCTTTCGCGGACCGGCTATGCCGCAGCCCCAGCCAGCTGGCGGTGCGGTGAGCCAGGTTCAGGTCCCTCCTGGATGCGCTGGTTTGCCCCAGCCGAGTAGCGCTCCCGCCTAGCCGGCTTACTCTGATCTCCTCAATCGATGTGCATCAATGCCTGAAAGGGCGGAAACTCCCGCAACGTCTCGAAAGCCGGGTCATTGTGGACATCCTCATTCTCACGGTCATCGAAGGCGAGGGGTCGGCCCTGGGTCCACGCCGCTCGCAGCAACTCCACCGCACCCGCCCGGTCGCCGAGCACCGCCGTGATGCGGGCTCGGGCGTAGGTCTGCTTGCCGAAGAGATAAGGATCGGCTGATGCTGCCAGCACGGCGGCGAGCCGCCCTGCTTCCGCACGATCCCCGAGGTGGGCCGCAGTGGCTCCTAGCCGTCCCAGTAGCAGGGGGTCGCCGGGAGACTGGGCCAGCGCCGCTTCGTAGTGCCGCCGGGCGGCCTCCCAGTGCCGGGCGCCCGACTGCACATCTCCCTCGAGGATGTTGCTGGTGAGGGTGGTGTCGGGGATGGTGGCGCTGGTTTGGTCCACGAGTGTCGCAAGCCATCGCGCGGCGGCACCATCGTGACCATGAGCCCGCAGCTCACGCCAAACCCATAGCGACGCCTGGCGAGATCCTACGCCTGGGTAGGGATCGTCCCGCGTTGCGCGCGAGAGCTCGCGACGCACTCCCCGCACGTCTCCCGCAGCCGCTAGGGCCAGCAGCAGATTGACATGCATCCAGTAGCGGTCAGGAAAACGTCGCAGTCCCCGTCGCGCGCTTTCCAGCTCGGCCGCGCGGTTTCCCAACCGGTGCAACGCCGCCGTATGGCTGACCCAGTAGTACGGGGCAACCAGCAGAAGTCCCCGGTCCGGATCGACCTTCGAGAGAATGAGTAGACTCTCGCGCGGTCGATTGACCAGGAGTGCACTGCTCGCAGCCAGCGTGTAGCCCTCCACGGAGGCCGGTGTCAGCTCGATGAGCTCTCGGGCGGCTCGGAGGCGCCCCCAAAGATCGCCCCGCAGGTCGGCCCGCAGGCCGTTCAGGACGGCCCGCTCGGCAGGGGTGAGGGTGGGCTCGTGCGCACCCAGATTCCGGATCAGCGTGTCCACGGCGGGCCAGTCGGCTAGCCGGGTCTTGACATACGCGCGCATGAGCAGGGGAGCCATGTACGCGGTGTCGAGTTGGGACGCGTGGTCGAGTCGCTGGAACAGGTCGTCGTAGTCTTCGTGGAAAAAGCTCTCCCAGGCCCGGCTCACCTCGTTGTACGCCTCATAGGAGGGGGGTATTCCAAGCGCGGCTGAAAACCCCCGACTCGTCGTATCCACCGCGGACGCCACCGCCGCCACCACCCGCGCGCCCACACTGGCCACCAACAGCGATGGCGAGTTTGCGGAGCCGCTCACCGGACCCACCGTGCGGACGATCTTGCCGGTTGTCACATCGATGATCCGAATCAGCACCCGCAGGGTGTCGCCTTCTCGAAAAAGGTCTCCCGAGAGTACCATTCCGGACCCGGTTTCCTCGGCCACTGCGATGGCGCGGTTCCCGTCTCGGAACAGGGCAGGGATGTGCTCGACCACGCGGCTCGCCACCGATGCCGTGCGAGGATCTACGACCTCGAAGTGCGTGGTGCGCATCAGCGCTTGCGCAATCCAGTCGGCCGCCAACGCCCCTATGCCGGTGAGCGCGCTGTCCCCCGTGTGGTTGGTGAGCGGTGCCACCACGACCCGGCGGGATGAGAGCGATGGAGCGCGACGGGTCAGCAGGGTCAGCAGGCTCGCCCGCTGGGTGGCAGGGGTCAGAAAGAGGCCCAGAGCAGCGGCGAGCAGCAGGCCCAACCCCCCGAACAAAAGCGCCCGGGCGCGCCAGGGCCGAGACCGGACCCCCCCAGCCAGCGCGCGATGGTACTCGAGCGCCGAACGACCGGCCCCGCCTTCGCCGGCTCGCGATTCCCAACTCCTGGCCGCCGCCCGGTGGAGGGCCTCGCGGCGCGGCGCTGCGACCAGGTTGTAGGCGACCCGGCAGATGATCTCGTGGGTGAACTCATAAACGCCGGGCTGATCCGGACGCTCCCGGGTCATCCGGCGGGCCAGGAGTTCCTCCAGCGCCACGGCGCAAGCGGTGGCGCCGAGCCCAGAGACCGCGGGGATCATCTCACTGTCGAATCTCCGCCCGAGGATCGCGCCGGCCTCGACGACCGCGCGAACCTCAGGCTTCAGCCGATCGAGCCGCCGGCGGACGACCTCCCGGATCGTGGCCGGGAGCGGAATGGGCTTTCCTGTGCCGGCTGTCTCGAGCCGCCACGCTCCTGCGTCCGTGGGGAGTAGCTGGCCCTCATCCACCAGTGCGGCCGTGAGCTCGATGGTGTAGAACGGGTTTCCCCCACCTTGGGTGTGCAGACGCTCCGCGAGACCGCGCCGTGCTGGGGGGGTCAACTCCAACATCGACCCCAGGAGGACTTCGATATCCTGGAGGCCGAGGGGCTGGAGCTTGAGCCTTCGGATCCCCGCGCGGGAGGATAGCTCGACATACGCCGCGGTGCGATCCTCTCCGGTCCGAGCGGTCACGAGCAGGAGGAGCGGAGCGCTAGTACGGCCGCTCACCGCCATCAGGACCTGTTGGGTGGCAGGGTCGGCGAATGGAAAATCGTCGAAGTAGAGGATGACAGGGCGCTCTGCAGCCACAGCGCTGAGAACGTCGACCAGCGCGTCTTCCAACCCGCGCCCGTCCTCGGAGGGTCTCGGGAGCGAGGGGAAGCGATCGCGCATGGCAGGGGCGAGCCTGGCCAACTCTCCCAGGGCCATGGCGGAAGCCCCGGAGGCGCCCGGCGCGGTCACTAGCGCGAGCACAAGCTCTGCCAGCGCATCCTGAGCCGTATGCGGAGCCGTTTCGTAGCCCCGGGCTCGCAGAACGGTCGGGCGGTTGCCCTCGGTAGCGACTTGGCGAAGGAACTCCTCACACAGCCTGCTCTTGCCGATACCGGCGTCGCCCTCCACCAGAATGGCGGCGGGGTTGCCCGCACGAACGGCCCGCCATACGGAGCTCAGTTCCGCCAGAGCCTGTCCCCGGCCAGTCAGGTCAGGGGTAAAAAGGGCGGCTGAACCGGGTGTGCGGTGTCCCTGCCCGATGGCCGCATCGCGCTCCAGCATGGTGCCAAGCTGCAGAAAGGCGGGCGTCGGCATCGAGTCCATTGCCCGAAGCTGAGAGCGAAAAGCGGCATATCGGGCGAGTGCCTCCGAGGTACGGCCCTCGAGCTGGGTCAGCTCGATGAGGTGTCGGTGGCCCTCCTCTTCCAGGGGGAGCAATTCCACCCAGCGCTGACCCCAGGCTGCTCCCTCCTGCCAGTGGCTGTCGCCTCGCGCCTCCCGGATCAGCTGCCGTAGGGCAAGCCGCAGGCTGCGGTGCAGGCTCTCTCGTTCCGTCTCGAGCCAGAGCCGGAAGTCTTCTCCCCCCAGGCTGTCCGAACTGGCGAGAAACTCACCGCGCCAGGAGGCTATTGCCTTCCGCCAACGCCCCTCACGGACGTCGCTTTCGAACTCCGCGGCATCGAGCAGGAGGGCGTCTGGAGTAAGGGACACCCTGTCATGGTCGGTCTGGAGTCCATGACCAACGAGTCGCTTCAGCTCCAGCAGGACTTGCCGGAGCGACTGTCGCGCCTTCCCGGCATCCCGCTCTCGCCAGAACAGGTCGGCCAGCTCGCCGCGGTCGATGGCTCTCGGCGAGCGGCGTGCCAGGTACGCCAGTAACGTCAATCCGATCCGCGGGCTGGAGAGTCCCGCGCCGGGGATCCCCTCGAAGTGGAGCTTACCCAGGGTCCGCAGGACCGGAATGGCGGAGGTTACAATCACTTGTGGTAGAGGAACTTGACGGTCCGGTTGACGGGGGGTTGCGGTCGCCGTACTAAGATCGGCACCAGTTCGTGGAATCCATCGATCAACCCAATGTCACTTCGACCCCCGACCATGTCCGGAGTTCCAGCGATGTCGATGCATTCGCCCGATACGGACCACGGGACGACGTCCGAGCGCTTCGAATACTTCATGATCCGGGTGAGGCGTTCTGACAAAGACCCGGAGCGTGTTGCGGGCCTGGTTGAACGGCTCGGATCAGGAGAGAAGCGCAGCTTCGAAACCGGCGATCAGCTGCTTCAGATGGTCGGTGGGTGGTACGAGTTCAGCCTCAACTTGCAGCCCCCGACCGGCCACCGCAATCCCGGTGAGTACGGTCCAACCAATCCATCACTAGGCGATGGTGCCTAGGAGGAACAATGCGCTCGCTCTTAGCCGTCCTGCTCGCCTCCGCGGTTCTCGTTCCAGAGATTGGCGCCGCCCAAACCGGCAGCACAGTCTCCCAGCTCACTGGTGACTCGACAGCCACTGCCGTCGCACCCGCCGCAAAGAAAAAGAAGGGCCTGTTCGGCAAGGTGAAAGGGCTCGCCAAGAACAAGATCGTCAAGACCGTAGCCAAGGCCGCCCTGTGCACCGCCGTCCCTGGCGGCTCGATGATTGTCGGCGCGCTCGACGCCGCGGAGACAAAGAACGTAGCAGGGGCAGCCAGCACCATCGCCACCGGCGGCGGGAGCTGCATGCCGGGGATGGCAGGAATGGCCGGGCCGACGGGTGGCGGGGCAGCCGGAATCGGGGCAGCAGGTATCGGTGCAGCCGGTGTCGGTGCCCTCGGCGCGGCTGTAACCGGAGCGGGGCTTCCGGGACAGCCTTCCACCGGCATGCCGGGGATGGCGATGTCGCCCGAGCAGATGAAGCAGCTGCTCGAGCAGTATCGGAAGGCAGGGATGGATCCCGCCCAGATCCAGATGATGCAACAGATGATGACCGGCACGCCGGGCGCCTCCCCAGCCGGGGCAGCGGTGGCCTCGGGCCCTCAACCCGTGAGCGGCGCGCCTGCGCTCACCCGGGAGAAGGGGCGGATGCTGGTGCGCCACCTCCCCTGGTTGCCCGGAAGCGAAGCGCTTCGGCAGGGCGGTGAGCCGCTGTTCGGCATGGCCATGCACGAATTGGCGTTGGTTATCCAAGCCACGGCCACGAGCTACAAGATCGAGGCCCGGGTGGAAGAGCAGGGTGGGAAGGCTCAGAATCGGCTCTTGTCCCAGACGCGCGCCGCTGCGGTCCTCGCGGCCCTGACTGCCAAGGGCATATCGGTGGAGCGGCTGATCGTGTCTGACGGAAAGTCCGATAAAGACCCTCGGATCATCGTTTCCGAAAACAAGTAAGCAACTCGAGGAGCGGAGGAGGAGTGGTCCTTCATAGGAGTAGCTATGTCCCGTCGAACCATAGGCAGTTCCCTGTGCGACCTCATGATCGGTCTGGCTGTGTGCGTTACTCCCGCCGGAGCCCAGCGGGTCTCACTCTCCCCCACCATCGGTGTGTATATCCCCACCAGCGAGCTGGTGAAGGCCGCCAACGGCCAGGAGTTCAAGCAGGAGATCGCTCTTGCTGTGGGCGGGCGGCTCGGCCTCAACTTCAGCCCCCGCTTCGGGGTCGTGACTTCAGTCACCTATGTGCCGAGCAATCTCCGCTTCACCTTTAACCAGAATGAGACCACGACGGACGCCAACCTGCTGTTCGGCACCGCCCGGGCGACCGTGTACGTCATCCCGACGACCAGTCCTGTGTGGCTCAACCTTAACGCGGGCGCAAGTCTGGTGAAGCGGGATGGCGAGGCGTACGACGCCCTCGAGGATAAGACGGATATTGGTGGAGTCGTCGGAGCCACGGTGGGGTTCAACCTGGGTGGCTTCCTGAGTTTCTACGTGGCGGCAGAGGATTACATCTACGGAACCACATTCGTAGAATCCGGAACACTTGAGGAAAAGCGCACTCAGAACGACGTGCAGCTCGCTGTCGGCTTTGGTGTGCCCCTCAACAAGTAGGCGAATCTAAGCTCTTCGCTACAGTGCCAGCGCAAGCTGGACGCCGGCTCTCTGCACGACCAGAATCGGCACGAGAGGCTGGTTCTGGTCCGCCACATGAAGCGCCCCCCGGAACCCGGCACGGCGGAGCGCCGGCGCTACGGTACCGCGGGCCTCCGCCGCCGTGTTGCACTGCTGGCTCAGGTGTGCCAGTACCACCGCCAAGAGCCCCGGATGGTGGAGCTCGACCAGCAGCTCGGCCGCCGCCCGGTTCGACAGATGCCCGCCTGAGCCCGCTATCCTGCGCTGCACTACCGGAGGGTACTCGCTGGTCCGAAGCTGGACCTCATCGTGGTTGGCCTCGAGCACGATGGCGGTGAGGTGGCGCAGCAGATACCGCACCGCGGTGGTCGGTCGGCCCAGGTCATAGGCCACCCCGACGCTGACTCCCTCGGCGCCGCGGACGACGATGGCGAGCGGCTCGGCAGCATCGTGGCTCGTGGGGCACGCCTCGATGGTGAACGGGCCCAGCTCCACCCGGGCACACAGCCCGATCGGCCGGTGCTCGGCATCCTCCATGGTTGCCGCCAGATGTCTCCAGGTGCCGGGTGCCGTCAACACCGGCGCTTGCAACCGGCGAGCGAGCAGGGAAGCCCCGCACGCATGGTCGCCGTGCTCGTGAGTGAGCACGATGCCGGCCACCTGGCCGAGATCGAGTCCCGCCGCTTCGGCCCTCCGCTCGACCTCGCGCGCACTGAAGCCGGCGTCGATCAGGAGCGCTATCCCTTCCGACTCCACGGCGCAGCAATTTCCCCTCGATCCGGAGCCGAGCACGTAGAGCGTGATCACCGGCGGGCACTCCGCTGGATGGTCCGTCGCAGCGACTCGCGCCGCTCGGCCGAGAACGCCACGTTCCGCCGGGTGAGGACGCGCTCGGCCACGCGTAGGAACCCATCCTCGCTCATGCGCTCGTCGCCGCTGCCGCCCCAGGCAAATGGCGGAACGTACTTAGGGGGGTTGGGAGTCCCGAACACGTTGGCGCCGGCGGACACCACCGTCCCGGTGGCAAACATGGTCCCGATGGCGGTCTTGGCGTGGTCACCGAAGAGTGTGCCGACATTGATCCGGCCGGTTTCGATCCGCTCCCCATCGACCTCGAGGCGAATCGGGCCGTAGGTGTTCTTCAGATTCGAGGTGGTGGTGCCGGCGCCCAGATTCACCCAATGGCCGACGACGCTGTGACCGACAAAGCCATGGTGGCTCTTGTTGGCGAACCCGAGAAACAGGCTAGCCGCAATTTCGCCGTGTACCCGGCACTCGGGACCGAACACCGACCCACGAACGAAGCCGCCGAGGACCCGGGTGCCGGGCCCAACATAGGTTGGCCCCTCGAGGCGGGTTCCGTTCCGAATCTCGGCCCCCTGGTCGACCACAACCGCTCCCTGACGCAGGTCGAAGACCACCCCGGGCTCGACCTTCGCGCCCAGGCAGACGAGATGAGTCGGATCGCCAAGAACCAGGCTTCCTTCCGGCACCCCGTCACGGGGAGCCAGCAGGAAGTCCGTGCAGTCCGTCGGGAGGAAGCTCTCGAGCGCGGTGAGCAGATCGTAGGTACCGTGGAGGGGCAGTCCTGCGATCTCCAGAGCCGGGCCATTGTCGTGCGGCCCAGTCCAGCGCTCGCCTTGGGGTACGACCCATCCTACCGTTTCCTCCCGACGGGTCAGGCGTCGGATGGTGGGACCCGGGGCAATCGGGGCGCCGCTGGGCGCGAACCATGCTGCACCAATCAGAGCCGGCCCTTCGATCGTGGCAGGGAGCCGTACCGGTGGCTCATCCCCCTCGCTGAATCCTTCGGTATGGAAGCCCAGAATGGCTGTCGCGTCGTTGCCGGCCGCCGCCTCCCACCGCTCCCGAATCCGCCAGATGCCGGCGCGGAGCTCGGCAATCGGACGGACACCCGTAAACGGAGCCCATGCCGCACCGGGCGACTCAGGCTCGAGGAGGTAGAGCGCCGTCACGAGTGGACGTCGCGAATCTCGGGCGGCAAGGCGTCGAGGAGCTGCTTCATCGAGGCCGCCCGCTCGCTCGGCATGACCAGGATCCGGCCGTTGGCCTGCACGACGATGAGGTCCTGCACACCGCTGAGAACTACCGTGTCCCGCTCCGACCAGACAATGCAGTCTTCCGACTCGTGCATGAATGCAGTGCCGACCACGAGATTGCCGCTCGTGTCCTTGGGACGTACCCGGGTCAGCGCCTGCCAGGTGCCGATATCGTCCCAGGCAAAGGCGCCGCTCACGACCGCAACCGAGGCGCTTCGCTCCAGCAGGCCGACATCTATGGAGATCGGTGTCACCTCCCCAAAGAACCGTTCCACCTCGCCGGCCTTGAGCGCAGGCAGATGGGGCGCTACCTCCGGCGTGTGAGCCGCTACCTCGGCCAGCAGGCGGCCGGCCGTCCAGGCAAAGAGCCCGCTATTCCACAGCGCACCTGCTGCCATCAGATCCAGCGCGGTGGCGGCATCCGGCTTCTCGGAAAACCGCGCCACCATCCGGGCCCCCTCACCGAGTGGCGGGCCAGGCACGATGTAGCCGTATCCAGTCTCGGGCCGGGAGGGGACTACGCCCACGGTGACCAGGCAGTCGTGCTGGCGGGCGATCCCCAGCGCGGTATCTGCCGTCCGGCGAAAAGCGGCCGCGTCGCCCACGGCCCAGTCGGCATGGAGCGAGAGCACCTCGGCCTCGGGATCCCGGCGCTGCGCTTCCCAGGTGGCCCAGATCAGCGCCGGCGCGGTGGAAGCCGCGCGGGGCTCGACCAGAATATTGGCCCGTGGGAGATTGAGACGCTGCTGTATCTGCAGCGCTAATGCGGCGCCGGTTACGACCAGAATTCTCTCGCGCGGGATGAGGCCGGTCAGCCTATCGATCGACTCTTCCGCGGTCGACGTGGAGCCGGCGAGCGGCAGTAACTGTTTCGGATTCTCCGGAGTACTGAGCGGCCAGAAACGGGTACCCGAGCCACCGGCAAGGATGACAGCCCATCTCATAAAGGCGGGGCAGCGGGGCAGCGGGGCAGGGGGACAGTTGACAGCATGAGAATAAAGAAGCTCCGGATGTAAGCTTCGCGGACTGCCAGAATGAGAATGCGGAAATGTATATGAGGAAGGAGAGTATTGTACCTGTCCCGCTGCCTACCCGCTCATCGCCGCGGCCAGCGCGGGCCGGTGTTGGCGCAGGTCATACAGTACCTCCCCGATATTGGCTTCCGGCCGGGCGAGGATGGCCAGGCAGTCGCCGGCGCCGATCTGGGCCACCACCAGGAGCCCGCGTTCGTACTCGATCACTGCAGTGCGGAGCGCACCACGTCCGGCACCGAGGCCGAGCCGGGTGGCATACTGGGCCAGGGTTGCAGTGAGGGCGGCCAGCGTTTCGGCCTCGAACGCCTCGCGTGCGGCGTGCTCGATCGGCAGACCGTCGGCGCTCAGTACCAGCACCGCCTCGACCCCATCCCGGGCAGCGAGACCGCGCACAACATCACCCAAGCTTGCCATTTGGTTCGCTCCGGGAAGCAGAAAAAAGTCAGGGGCAACGTACGAGTCGCTCAGGGCGAAGTCAAGAAATCACGTCGGGTTGAAGCCATCGCCCACCCTCCGGTTGACCCCTCCTCACCCGGGGCTTAACCTTCCGGCTCAATGCGACCACTTTCCGGGATTTTCCTGTTGCTCGCCTTGGGCGGCACCGCCTGCAGCGACTCAAACGGCTTGCCCGATGCCACCGTTGCCAACGTCGAGCGGAGCGACACCCTCTGGGCGCTGGTCGGCACTCCGGTCTCCACCCCCAGCGGGTATTCCGTGGAGGGAAACCGGAGAGTGCGAACCGACCTGTCGGTGGAGTTCGACTTTGCGTACAATGTCGAAACCCCGGGAGCGCACCTTCTCCTGCCGCGGGCGGCGCTGGGTCTCGATACCGCGACCGCGGCGAAGCCCGGTTTCCTGCTCCGGAATGAGAGCTTTGAGGCCATCACCACCGCGCCCAGCAACGGCTACATTACGGATGTCGCGGTGCCGATTGCCGTGGGCCAGCGCTACGTGGTCCGGAGCCGAGTGACCTGCCAGCTCGGCGTCCCCAAGTACGCCAAGCTGGAAATCCTGTCGTTCGATGAGGCCGCTCGGACCCTGGCGTTCAGGATCTTGACCAACGACAACTGCGGGTTCAGGAGCCTGGAACCCGGTCTCCCAGACCGGTAAGTGTGATCGATCTCAAGCGACTCCGGCAGGATCCGGCCGGCAGCCGCGCCAGCCTGATGCGACGTGGCGATCCGTCGCTTGCCGCGACCATCGATTCCTTGCTCGAGCTCGACCGCCAGCGCCGCGAGGTGCTGGTGCGCGTGGAAGCGCTGAAGGCCGAGCGCAATGCGGCGAGTGACGAGGTCGCCCGGCGAAAGCGGGCCCAGGAGTCCGCCGCCGATCTCATGGAGCGGCTGAAGGCGTCGGGTGAAGAGGTCAGGGTGCTGGACACCCGGCTCCGGGAGATCGAAGGCGCGCTGGACGCGCTGGCGCTGACCATCCCCAACTTTCCTCACGACCAGCTGCCGGACGGCGATGCATCGGCCAATCGGCTGGTGCGTGCCTGGGGCAGTCCGCCGGTACTCGACTTCGTGGCCCGGCCGCACTGGGAACTTGGCGTGTCTCTCGGGCTGCTGGATCTGCCCGCCGGCGTGAAAGTAGCCGGCTCCGGCTTCCCCCTCTTCACTGGGATGGGAGCAAAGCTGGGCCGGGCGCTGGCCAACTTCATGCTTGACCTGCATACCCGCGAACACGGCTACCTGGAGATCGCGCCACCCTATCTGGTGAACCGGGCCACGCTCACCGGGACGGGGCAGCTGCCCAAGTTTGCCGAGGAGGTCTATGCCTCCCCGGCCGATGACCTGTTCCTCATTCCCACCGCGGAAGTGCCGGTAACCAATATCCACCGCGACGATATCCTCGAGGCTAGCGCGCTGCCGGCGACGTATGTGGCCTACACTGCCTGCTTCCGGCGCGAAGCCTTCTCTCACGGAAAGGACACCCGCGGGCTGATTCGGGTTCACCAGTTCGACAAGGTGGAGCTGGTCCGCCTCGTGCGCCCGGAGGAGTCGGCCGCGGAGCACGAGCGCATCACCAGTCACGCCGAAGCCGTGCTGCAACGGCTGGAGCTGCCGTATCGGGTGGTGGAGCTCGCCGCGGGCGATACCGGATTCGCCAGCGCCAGGACCTATGACATCGAAGTGTGGGCTGCCGGTGTCGGCACCTGGCTGGAAGTCTCGAGCTCGAGCACCTTCACCGATTTTCAGGCACGCCGGGCGAACATTCGCTATCGGCAGGCGCCCAAGGCCAAGCCGGAGTTCGTGCACACACTCAATGCCTCGGGTGTCGCTTTTCCGCGCACGATTATCGCCCTTTTGGAGAACAACCAAGCGGCCGACGGGTCGGTGCGAGTGCCTGAGGCGCTGGTACCGTATCTCGGCGTAGACCGCCTGACTCCTCGTGCGTAGCGGCCGGCTTCAGCGCCTCGCGCCCACGATGGTGGTCGCGCTCGTGGCCCTGCTGGCCGGTTTGAGCTTCGGCACCGGAGTCCTGATCTTCCGTCACTTCAAGGCCGATGCGTCCGCCACCAGCCGGCTCTACTCCGGTGTGTTCGGCGGCCTCAACAATCCGCGTCCGGGGGCCGAGGCCGAGGCGCTGCTTCGCCTGGGCGAGCAGGTGCGTTCGCTGGGGCTTCCACTGGTCGTGACGGACACCACCGGCCGGGTGACCGCCGCGGCGAACCTGCCGTTCGAGGCGCCACTCGACGACCCCCGGGTGAAGCTCTACGCCGCCCGGCTCGACCGGCAGAACCCACCCATCACCGATGCGGCCATCGGCACGGTTCACTATGGCCCCCTGCCGGCCCAACGGAATCTCATCGCGCTGGCTGTACTGCAGGGACTCACCATCGCCGTCATGGTCGGCGTGGCGGTCTTCGCCTATCGCAGCGCCATGTCGGCGCAGCGGGACCGCCTATGGGTGGCCATGGCCCGGGAGGCTGCCCATCAGATGGGCACACCGCTCACCAGCCTTCAAGGCTGGATCGAGCGGGTCCGCAACCGGGCCACGCCCCCACCGGGACTCGCCGATCATCTGAGTGCCGATGCGGAAAGACTCGACCGGGTGGCGCAGCGATTCGAGCGGATCGGCAATCCGGCCAAACGCGAACCGATCGGGCTGGGCGCGCTGGCCGATCGCGTCGCGGGCTACTTCCGGCCACGGCTGCCGCGACATGCCAACATGATCGATCTTCGGGTGGAGGCGCCTGGCGCCGGCCCGACAGTCCTCGGGGACGCCGTTCTGCTGGAGTGGGCGCTGGAATCATTGGTGAAGAACGCGATTGATGCCCTGCAGGGGAGGCCCGGCGCGATTATTCTGAGAATCGGAGCGGAGGACGATATGGGCGCCATCCGGGTCATCGATGATGGTCCCGGTGTTCCCAAGGAGCTCCGGCGTACGCTGTTTGAACCGGGCACGACCACGAAGCGGGGTGGATGGGGCATCGGGCTCGCGCTTTCCCGCCGCGTAGTCGAGGATTCCCATGGGGGCGCCCTCGTATTGGAGCCGTCTGAAAAGGGAACCTGTTTCGTTATGCGCCTCCCATTGGCCGCGCGGGCCCCATGATCGACACGCCGGAGCAAACCTTGGAGCCTGCCCTCAACCCTGCTCAGCGCGAGGCGGTGGATCACGTCCACGGCCCTCTGCTGGTGCTGGCGGGCGCCGGCTCGGGCAAGACCCGTGTGCTCACCATGCGCATCGCGGCTCTGATCGACCACCACGGGGTACCTCCCGAGCGGATTTTCGCGGTCACCTTCACCAACAAGGCCGCGGGCGAGATGAAGCACCGGATCGGCCAGCTGCTCAACCGCGATCCATCCGGCCTGTGGATCGGCACCTTCCACTCGCTCTCGGCCCGGCTGCTCCGGCGCGAGGCGGAGCTGCTGGGGTTCAGCCGGCAGTTCACCATTTACGACGAGGACGACCGGCTGAGCCTGATCAAGAGGCTCATGGACCAGCGGGGCCACTCGGTGAAGCAGTTTCCGCCCAAGGCGGTGCAATCCCTCATCTCCGCCGCGAAGAACCGGATGGTGCCGCCGTCGGAGCTTGCCTCGAGCGCGCCATTCGACCGGCTGGTAGAGGTGGCGTCGGAGATCTACGCGGCCCTGGGGCCCGCGTTGAAGGCAGCCAACGCCATGGATTTCGACGACCTGCTGCTGCATCCGCTGACGCTCTTCCGGGCACACCCTGATCGGCTGCGGGCGTATCAGAGCCGCTTCAGCTTCATCCTGGTGGACGAGTTCCAGGACACCAATCGAGCCCAGTACGATTTGATACGGCAACTGGGCGTCCACGGCAACGTCGCCGCGGTGGGCGACGATGACCAGTCGATCTACGGCTGGCGCGGCGCCGATGTTCGCAACATGCAGGAATTCCTCAAGGACTTCCCCGGGGCCAGGTTGGTTCGGCTGGAAGAGAACTACCGCTCGACTCAGGTGGTCCTCGACGCCGCAAACGGCGTCATCGCGGAGAACAGCGGCCGGATCGGGAAGACACTGACCACCCGGCGCCGGGGTGGCGAGTCGGTCACCCTGGTGGCCGCTGCGGACGAGCGGGACGAAGCCGAGTGGGTGGTTCGTGAGCTCCAGAAGCGGAGCGCCGCGGCCGACTGGCAATACAGCGAGATGGCCATCCTCTATCGCACCAACTCGCAGTCCCGCGCCCTGGAAGAAGCCTTCCGGCGGGCTGGAGTACCCTATCGCCTGATTGGCGCGATCAGCTTCTACGATCGGCGCGAGGTGAAGGACCTGCTGGCGTATCTTCGGTTGGTCAGCAATCCCTCGGACGATGAGGCCTTCCTCCGCTCGGTCGGCGTTCCCCGGCGGGGCTTGGGCGAGACCAGCCTCGCTATCCTGGGCCAGACCGCGACGCAGTGGGGTAAGCCGTTGCTCGACACCGCCCGCATTGCCGACCGGGTGGGGGATCTCCGGCCCAACGTGCGCCAGGCGTTCCGCAACTTTGCCGGCCTCATTGACGGAGCGGCGCAGAAGCGCGATCTCCCACCGGCCGATCTCCTGGATTACCTGATACGCGCCATCGACTACGAGGCGGTGCTGCTCGCCGAAGGCCCGGAAGGGGCGGATCGGTGGGAGAATGTGCGTGAGCTGGTGGCCAGCGCGGCCAACTGGTCTGAGGTGGTCCCGGTAGACCCGGAGGAGGGTGAAGCGCCGCTGGAGCGCTTCCTGGCGGAGGCGGCTTTGCTCTCCGCGGTCGACAAGGAGGTTGGAGAGGATACTGGTGTCACCCTCATGACCCTACACACCGCCAAGGGGCTGGAATGGCCCGTGGTGGTCATGACGGGGCTCGAGCACGGTCTGTTCCCCCTGGCGCGAGCCGAGGAACAACCGTCCGGTCTGGAAGAGGAGCGCCGGCTCTGTTACGTCGGGCTCACCCGGGCCAAGGACAAGCTCTACCTCACCTGGGCTCGGGCCCGGCGACGGGGCGGAGAGCTGAGGCCCGGCATCGCGTCCCACTTTCTGCGTGCGATTCCGCCGGGCATCATTGAAGAGCGGCGGACCACGTCATTGTGGGCACCGGATTGGGGCGCGGGGCAGCGGGGCAGCGGGTCAGGGGGTCAGGGGCAGTACGGCCGAGGATTTCGCGGCTCGGGAACATTTCGAGCAATTGGTTCGATGCCCACCGGCCCTACTGAAGACGAGCCGTCCCAGGACACGCCTCGCTTCGTCAAGGGCGAACGGGTCCGACATCGCCGGTTCGGCGGCGGGACGATTCAGGGACTTCTGGGCACAGGGCGTGACCTCAAGGTCTCGGTGGCCTTCGATGACGAGGAGGTCGGCGTCAAACAGTTGCTGGTTGCCTACGCCGGTTTGGAACGCGAATGGGAGAGCGCATGACCATCGGGCTGGATGAGGTCCTCCACGTAGCGAAGCTCGCCGAGCTGGCGGTCAAAGAAAACGAGATGCGTCGGCTCGTCGAGCAGATGAATCGGATCGTGAACTATGTCGCCGCGCTGAATGAAGTCCCCGGCGATCGGACGGCGGCCCCGGTACAGGCGGGGCCGCCGTCGGTAACGCTCCGTGAGGACGTGGAAACCGGTGTGCCGCTCGCGCGCCCGCCGGCCGCAATGGCACCCGAGTTCGTTCAGGGATTTTTTCTGGTGCCCCGGCATGGCGCGATGGAGGACCAGTGACGGCGACAGCGGGACGCCGGGCCAGCGGGTCAGAAACCGCACGCGACACGGGCGCACGCCTGACCCGGGCCGAGCCGTTGAACGCGGTGCTGCACTGGTCCCAGGAGTTGCTCGACACCGAAGGCGCCCGGGTCGACGCCATGCCAGCCGCTGGCCCTCTGGCGGCCATGCCGGTGGCGCTGAAGGACAACATCGTCACCGTCGAGCAGCCCACCACCTGCGCCTCGCGGATCTTGGAAGGCTACGTCTCGCCCTACAACGCGACGGTCGTCGAGCGGCTCCGTGCAGCTGGTGCCATGATCGCCGCCAAGACCAATCTCGACGAATTCGCCATGGGCTCATCCACCGAGCACTCTGCGTTTGGACGGGTGAAGCATCCCTTGGACCCCGCCAGGGTACCCGGCGGCTCGTCCGGCGGCTCGGCCGCGCTGGTGGCGGCCGGTGTGGTGCCGGCCGCCCTGGGTTCCGAGACCGGTGGTTCCGTGCGTCAGCCGGCGAGCTTCTGTGGAGTTGTGGGGGTGAAGCCGAGCTACGGGCGGGTAAGCCGCTATGGGCTTGTTGCCTTCGGCTCCTCGCTCGATTGCGTCTCGGTCTTCGGCCGCACCGTGGACGACGCGGCCCGGGTCCTGAGCAGCATCAGCGGACCCGACCCGCTCGATGCCACCACCGTCAACCGCGCCCCCATGCAGGTGCCGAAGACTCTGCCCGACCTTCGTGGTTTGACCGTCGGACTACCCCAGGAATACTTCCCAGCCGACCTCGACGCCGGGGTGGCCGTCGCCATCCGCCGGACGACGGAGCAGATCCAGGCGCTCGGCGGAGATGTTCGGCTGGTCTCGCTTCCCAACTCGACGTACGCGGTCCCGACCTATTACATCATTGCGCCGGCGGAAGCCGCGGCCAATCTCGCCCGCTATGACGGCGTGCGTTACGGCAAGCGGCGCGTGGGACCGGAGGGAGATATCCGGGCACTGTATCGCACCACGCGGGGCGAAGGATTCGGCGAGGAGGTCCGCCGAAGGATTCTGATCGGCACTTACGTGCTCAGCGCCGGCTACTACGATGCGTACTACAAAAAGGCACAGCAGGTGCGGGCGCTGATCGCCGAGGACTTCCGCCGGGTCTTCGACTCCGGCATCGACCTGCTCCTCACGCCGACCACCCCGACACCAGCGTTCAAGGCGGGCGAGAAAACGGAGGATCCGGTCGCGATGTACCTGGCCGACATCTTCGTTTGCTCCATGAGCCTGGCTGGGCTACCGGCGATGAGCCTGCCGGTGGGCCGGAGCGAAGGTCTGCCAGTCGGGGCCCAGTTGGTGGCGCCTCCCTTCGGGGAGGAAGGGATGCTGGCCGCGGCCCAGGTGCTGGAGCGGACACTGGATCCGCTGGCGGAGGTGCGCTGATGGCGTGGGAAACAGTCATCGGGCTGGAGGTCCATGTCCAAATACGTACCCGGACCAAGATGTTCTGCGGCGACCGAACCACGTTCGGCGACCCGCCCAACACCAACGTCTGCCCGGTGTGCCTGGGGCTCCCGGGAGCGCTGCCGGTTCCCAACGCCGAGGCGATCCGCCTGGCGGTGCGCGGCGCCCTCGCCCTCGGGTGCACCGTGCATGAGACCAGCGTCTTCGCCCGCAAGAACTATTTCTATCCCGATCTGCCGAAGGGTTACCAGATCTCGCAGTTCGATCAGCCGCTCGCCACCGGGGGCAGTGTCACCTTCGAGTCGCCCGATCGGGGCAGGATGCAGGTTGGCATCACCCGGC
>JBKJZM010000258.1:0-5812 GCA_046715295.1 Gemmatimonadales bacterium
ATGACCCTCCAGCTGTTGATCGAAAAGGGGTGATACGCGACCGGGGACCCGGCGCAGCGTGAGATAGCCATCCTCACGGATGCTCCCCACCACATATCCGGGTTCATCCAAAGGGCAGACGACCAGCCTCCTGCCACTCCCTCCGCCGAGGGTCAATGAGGCGTTGCCAGCCCGGTCACGGGTGGAGCCTGGCAGCAGCCGGAGCAGAGTGTCCACCAGCGTACGCTCGTAACCGGTGACAGCCGACATGGAAGCCAGGCGGGAGGCCAGCTCCCAGACTTGCACTTCCTCTCCTCCGTCTGAGCCGGGCAGGTTCTGCCCGGCCGCGGGAAGCGCGCCCAGAAGGAGAAGTGCGGCGCCCAACGTAAAGGCATGGCGCGTACGCAGGATCATTTCGAGGGAGAAGGTGAAAGTGAGCCGCGAGGAAACAACAAAGCGCTGCCATTTTGCAATGACAGCGCTCCGGCGCGTGCCCCTACCTAGTGTGCCTCGGTATCACCCTTAGATGCCGGTATCCAGGTCGTGCACGTACAGGGCGGCCCCGCACCCGCTCGGGGCTTCGCTCACTACCTCCCGCATGAGCTCCAGGGCCTCGGTCAGGCTGCGGGAGAACGCGTACTCGAGTGCGAGTGGCGCGGGCTCCCCATCTCTGGTCTCCGGGAGATAGGCGGTAAGGAAACGGTCGACGATAACGGGGTGGATTTCTCGCTGAGCTGGACGGGGCAAGCCGTGGCGGCGTTCGATCTCAGAAAGGAGGCGCTCGGCCACGAAGAGGCGCTCCTGTTCAAGGGCGGCAGGAAGCATCACATATATCCTCAACTCGCATCGCCGGTGCGTCTGGCGAACGACCGACAAGTGATAGGAGCAGGCGACGCCAGACGCCTCGACAGCCGCCGGTACGGCGGTATGTCAACCAATGCGAAACTCAGGCAGTCGGCGTAAGAGAAGAAAGACCGAAGAAGGGCTGACCTCTGCTCATTTTCCTGGCGTACCGAGGGCTGGGGCAGACGGAGAGCCGGTAGCAGGTCTTCTATCTGCCTCCGCCTCCCCTCATACCATGGTGGTAGCATCAGGCGCGCCCCGAGGTCCGCCGCCGGCTCGTCAATCGTGAACCCCGGGGCGTCGGTGGCGAGCTCGAACAACACCCCGCCGGGTTCCGGCCAGGAAAAGAAGGTGAGGATGGGGCCAGGCCGGCTGCGCTGCGGCTCGCCCGCAATGGCGGTGATGTGATGAATCCCCACCTTTCTTCCGGCCTACTTGGGGAGCGCAGGCCCAGAGCCCGCGGCGGTTTGTCCCACCGCCTTGGCGATCTGATCCAGATCGGCGAGACTCAGCTCGAGGGTGGCGGCCCCGATCCAGCCGTCCACCTGGTCGGGAGACCGGGCTCCCACGATGGCTCCGGTAACGCCCGGCCATGCCAGCGTCCAGGCGATGGCGATCGCGCTGACCGTGGTGCCATGTTGCTCTGCAATCGGCCGGAGTGCATCGCGCAGCGCCAGGTTCCGGCTGAGCTTGGGTGGCCTGAAGTCCGGCGAGCGGCGCCGCCAGTCCTCCTCGGAGAGGGATTCGATCCGATTCACTGAAAACCGCTCGGTGAGTAGCCCCGACTGGAGCGGACTGTACCCGATGACCCCGGTGCCATGGGCGGCACACCAGGGAATCTCGGCCTCGGCCGCCTGACGCCGGATCAGCGACAGGGGTGGCTGCAGCGAATCCACGTGCCGAACCGCCTCGCAGCGCTCCAGCAGGGCGATGTCGAAGTTGGAGACCCCAATCGCTCGGACCTTGCCCTCATCCGCGAGCCGCGTCATCGTCTCCCAGGAATTCTCTACTGCTGTTCCGGTCTGGTCCGGCCAGTGGAATTGATAGAGATCGATGCGCTCGACGCCGAGCCGGCGAAGAGATGCCTCGCACTCCCTGCGGATCGACTCGGGCTCGAGCACCTGGCGAGGAGGCGCCTCGGGATGGCCCTCATCCCACACGAGCCCACACTTGGTGAAGATGTAGGGACGGCTGTCCGGGGGGATACCCTCGAGGGCGGTGCGCACGACCTCCTCCGAGTGTCCCAAACCATACACGGCTGCGGTGTCGATCCAGTTGATGCCCTGTTCCAGCGCGTGTCGAATGCTGGCAATGGAGTCGGCGTCTTTCTGGGGACCCCAGCCAAACGCCCATCCACCTCCACCAGCGGCCCAGGCGCCAAAGCCCACGGTGGTCAGGTGAAGATCGCTCTGTCCCAGCCGACGGGTTGGAAGAGCTGCTATCATGCGGGCCATGCAGCGCTAGAGTTATGAATTCCCTGCCTCTCCAACCACAATTGCCGCATGTCCCAGCTTAAGTCGGTGAGGGTGGACACCGCGGGTTCGCCGCTGCCCTCGGGCACCTATGCCCGAAGAATTGGACCTTTTTCTGGAACGATGATGGTCGTCGGGGGCATCATCGGCTCGGGCATCTTTCTCAACCCCGCGCTGGTAGCCGAGCGGGCTCGGACCGTGGAGCTCACCCTGGCGGTGTGGGTGCTGGGAGGCTGCATTGCGCTGTTGGGAGCGCTGGTGTTTGCTGAGCTCGGCGCCCGCCGGCCCGTCGCCGGCGGAGGCTACGTGTATCTGCGAGATGCCTACGGCAGGCTGCCGGCGTTCCTGTACGCATGGACGCTCTTGCTGGTGATCGCCACCGGTGCCATTGCCGCCGTAGCGGTCACCTTCGCCAGTTACACGGCGTCCCTGGCCGGCTTGGGTCCTGCTGCGCGACTGCCGATCGCGGTCGGCGCGATCGTGCTGCTGTCCGCGGTCAATTATGCAGGAGTGAAGCCAGGGGCTGTCACCCAGAATGTGCTCACGGTTCTGAAGCTGAGTGCGCTCGCTATCCTGATCCTTGCCGGGATGACGATGGGTGCCGCACCCCCTGACTCTGAACAGCTGGAACCGATTGCCCCCGGCGGCCTCCTGCTCACGGTGGGTGCCGCCCTGGTCCCGGTCCTGTTCGCCTTTGGTGGTTGGCAACAGACGAATTTCGTGGCGGAGGAGCTGATCGAGCCGGAACGCAACCTGCCCCGCGCGCTGGTGCTGGGGGTGAGCATCGTCGTCGCCGTGTACCTGCTCGCCAACCTGGCTTACCTGCGGACGCTAGGCCTACCTGGCCTGGCCAGCAGCAGCGCACCGGCGGCCGATGCCATGGATGCGCTGCTCGGCCCCTCGGGCCGCCGCCTGATCGCCGCGGGCATTGCCATCTCGACCTTTGGATTTCTCAACCTGGTGATCCTGGTGTCTCCCCGGGTCTATCAGGCAATGGCTCGCGATGGCCTCTTCTTTCCGAGCCTGGCGCGGCTACATCCGCGATACCACACTCCATCGGCCGCCATTCTCTTCCAGGGAGCGTGGGCGATCATCCTCACCCTTACCGGGCGTTATGGCGACCTGCTGGATTACGTGGTTTTTGGAGACTGGATCTTCTTCGCGGCGGTGACATCGACGGTGTTCGTCTTCCGGGCACGGGAGCGGGGCGGACGAGAGCCTTCTACCCTCCGCTTTCGAATGTCCGGTTTTCCGCTGGTCCCGATCGCCTTCATGCTCGCCGCGCTCTACGTGGTGATAGGATCGATCGCCTCAAACCCCGGAAACGCGGTCAAGGGTACCGCACTCATCCTGCTGGGGATGCCGGTCTTTCTGTTCTGGAAGAGGAAGGCGGGGGCGTGACCCGCCCCCCCGCGGCCCCGCTGCCCCCCGTACCCACCTGCGCGATGATTTCCTCCGATACGGCCTCCTCAATCAGGTACTCCTCCCTGTACATCCGGATCAGCTCGAAGAAATACGAGATGGCCAGAGGCCCGATGAGGAGGCCAAGAAGTCCGAAGTACCGAATTCCAGCGAAGGCCCCGATGATGGTGATGAACGGGTGGATCTGGGCCCAGCGCCGGAAAACCATCGGACGGATGACGTTATCCACGTTGCCGACCAGCACCGCGCCCCAGAGGACGAGACCGATGGCCATGCCGTAGCGACCATCCAGCGCCAGGTGCAGAACGCCGGGGGCCCAGACCAGGGCGCTCCCTACCACCGGGAGAATCGCGACGATCACGGTCACCACTCCCCAAAAGAGCGCATTCGGAATGCCTGTCACCCAGAACGCGACCCCGACCAGCAAGCCCTGGATCGAAGCGGTGAGCAGCGTACCAATGAGGGTCGATATGGTGACCCCACGAAATCGCTCACGCAGGATCTCGGCGTTGCGACCCGAGAAGGGGATGAAGGGTCGCACCTGCCTCCAGGCTGCTTCGGGGGCCTGAAGGAGGTAGTAGAGTCCGAAGAACGCGATGGTCAGCTGGATTCCCAGGCGGGTGGCAGTGCCGATCAGGCCGACTGCACTCGAGCCGATCCAACTCACCAGGCTCGAGCCGAAGGATTCGATTTGAGCCCCCACGTCGTAGGGGCCGATTCGGAGCTCCCGGAGGCGGGTCAGGAGCGGGCTCCGGATCACCCCGGTCGCCATGTCCTGGGCCTCGTTGGCCACCACCCCCAGGAAAGAGAGCCCAGGCCCGACGATGAGCAGGATTCCCAGCAGAACCACCAGTCCTGCGGCCAGGCCGGGCTTTATTCCCAGCCGGACCAGCGACCGGTACATCGGGGCGAACATGATATAGAGAACCGGCGCCCCGATAAGTCCCGTGCTGAACGGCCAGAGGGCGTAAACGAGGCCCAGCCCGAGCACGAAAATCAGGAATGCAGCGCGGTCCCGCTTGGTATCGAGGAAGGCCATCGGGGAAGTGTAGGGTACCCCTGTTTCGGCCGCCAGCGCTCGGAACCACCCGCCCCCACCGGGGAGAGGATGGCTCCTCGCCGGGTGCCAGCGGAAGGTGTATCTTCGGACTCGTGGTCCCTCTGATCCAGCTTCCCGGCGCCTTGCTCCTTGCAGGCGGCGCGCTGCTCGCTCTGTCCGTCCTGCTGCTGGGCCTGCTCTGGCGGGAACGCCGGCGCCGGCGCGGGGCCGAGCGCCACACAGCCGAAATCCAAAGCCAGCTGCAGACGGTATCCGCAACCATGCGCGAGGGTGTCATCACCTACGACATGGAGCGGCGGCTCACGTTCATCAATCCTGCCTTCGAGCGGCTTACCGGGTACCAGGTCGAGGACCTCAGGGAGCAGGAATTCCTGCAGTACATCCACGATGGCGACCGGCCGGCCATCCTGGCCGAGTGGGACCGGCTGGCGCAGGGGAACGCCCTTCGCGACCAGGAGTACCGGGTGATCACCCGCAACGGTCAAATCCGCTGGTGTTCCAGCTCCTGGGAGCCGATGCGGGACGAAGCGGGGCGTCAGGTCGGCTACATGGGGACGGAGTTCGACATCACCGAGCGCAAACTCGCCGAGGAGGCGATGCGCCTGGACACCGAGCTGTTCCAGGCGGTGCTCGAAGTGGAGAAGGCGGTATCTGCGGCCGGTCTCGATTCCGAGACCGTCATGCGGGTCATCGCAGAACGGAGCCGGGGGCTCACCGGGGCCAGTGGCGCGGTGATCGAGGCGATCGAAGGCGAGGACATAGTGCCGCTCGTGCACGTCGGGACCGCGGCACCCAGGCTCAAGGTGGATGCGAGTCTTTCCGGTATTTGCGCGCGCACCGGCGAGCTCCAACGCTGCGATGACACTCAGTCGGACCCCCGGGTCCCCCCTCAGGCCTACAAGGACCTGGGCATCCGTTCTATCCTGGTCGTGCCCCTGAAAGAGGAGCACCGGACACTGGGTCTGCTCAAGGTGGTCTCACCTGAAGCGCATGCCTTCTCCGAGCGCGATGCCAAGGCGCTCCGGCTGCTGGGTGG
>JBKJZM010000259.1:0-36361 GCA_046715295.1 Gemmatimonadales bacterium
ACCGGCTCACCACGCCGCTCGTCCGCAAGGGCTGGATGTGTCAGGATGGGCAGTGGACCTGGACCGCCTAATGGCCCCGGTACCGGGAGGGCCCCTGGCTCACCATCGAGGAGATGGGCGACAAGAAGAAGCCCCGGCCACCGACGGCATGGTAGTGGATGTTAAGTCGACGGCGGCGGCGGAGAATCGGCGGAGCGTGTTGGAATTCCTGCTGGAGCGCTATCCCGGCGAGCACCTCGCTAATGGCGGACGGGAGCATCCCCGGAACGAGTTCGAGCGCTACGTCGTCCAGTACAATGTGCCGGTTCGCACCCATCACGATCTGCCGCTCCGCACCGGTGACGAGCGCCCCGGTGACGTGATGATCCAGCACGATATGACCACCTGCATCCTGTGTACGCGGTGTGTGCGGGCCTGCGAGGACATCCAGGAAGTCGGCGTGCTCGACGTTGGCCTGCGGGGCGAGCACGCCCAAATCATCGTCGGGGGGGACGGAGACCCCGACCATGCGGGGTGCACCTGGTGTGGCGAATGCGTACGTGTCTGTCCCACCGGCGCGATCTTCGAGTTCATTCCCAGGCAGCGGTTCGGTGCCGAGGCGCTCCGCACTCCGGATAAGGTGGCGCGCTCGGTATGTCCCTACTGCGCGGTGGGGTGCCAACTCGACCTTCACGTCAAAGACGATACCCTGATGCGGGTGACGTCGCCCTGGATCGAGGAGGATACCCCCAATCAGGGATCCACCTGCGTCAAAGGTCGGTTCGGGTACGACTTCACCCAGCACCGGGATCGGCTGACCGTGCCGCTCATCCGCAAGGGGTGGATGTGTCAGGATGGCCAGTGGACCTGGGCCGGCGAATGGCCCCGGCACCGGGAAGGCCCGTGGCTTACCATCGAGGAGATGGGCGATAAGAAGAAGCCGCGGCCGCCGCTCCGGCAGGTCGGAAAGCCGCCGCTGACCGGTCTGCCCCAGGTGGGCGAGGACGATGTGCGGGATCGGGTAGCAACCCCTGCGGGATGGTATAGCGCGTTTCGTGAGGCCACCTGGGACGAAGCGCTGAGTCTGGCCGCCCAGCAGATCCTGCGAATCAGAACCGAGCACGGCCCCAAGGCGTTGGGCGCGCTGTCGTCGGCCAAATGCACCAATGAAGACAACTACGCGTTCATGCGAATGATCCGCGCCGGTTTCGGAACCAATAGCGTGGACCACTGCACCCGCCTCTGCCACTCGACCTCGGTGGCGGCCATGAACCGCGCGCTCAACACGGCGGCGGCGTCCGGCTCGATGCGGGAGATCGAGGAGGCGTGCGACGTCATCTTCATCGCCGGAGCCAACACCACCGAATCCCACCCGGTGTTCGGCGCGCTGATCAAGCGAGCCGTGGCGCGGGGCGCGAAGCTGATCGTCGCGGACGTCAGAACGGTCGAGCTCGCTGGGATGGCGGATATCCACCTCCAGATGACGCCGGGCTCCGATGTGGCGCTGTTCAACAGCATGCTGCGCCACATAATCGAGGCTGGGCTTACCGATCCGACGTTCATCAGCGAACGCACCCGCGAGTTCGAGAAGGTGAAAGCGGCAGTCGCTCCGTACACCCTTGAGATGGGTCAGAAGATCACCGGCATACCCGCCGCCACCATTCGGCAGGCCGCGGAGATGTATGCCCGGGGGCCCCGCACTTCCACCCTCTGGGCGATGGGCCTGACCCAGCACGCCACCGGCACCGATATCGTCGCCAGCCTGCTCAACCTGCTGCTCGCGTGCGGGATGATCGGGAAGTGGGGCGCGCAAATGATGCCGATTCGGGGACAGAACAACGTGCAGGGCGCCAGCGACGTCGGTGCCATCCCCTTCGCCTACACCGACTATCGGCCGGTCACCGATCCGGCCAACCGCGCCGAATACGCCAGGGCGTGGGGGGTAGCCGCCGAGTCGCTCTCCCTCGAGCACGGAATGATGGTGACGGAAATGACGCGGGACGACAGCCCGATCCGCGGGCTCTACGTCATGGGCGAAAATCCGGTCATCTCGGATCCCAACATCGCGCATGCCGAGGAGTGGGTCCGGGGACTCGAGTTCCTGGCGGTACAGGATCTCTTCCTTACCGAGACCGCCCGCTGGGCGGACGTCGTGTTCCCTGGGTCATCCTTCGCCGAGAAGTCCGGTACCTACGCCAACACCGAACGGCGGATTCAGCTGGCCGAAGCGGCGCTGGACCCGCCGGGCAACGCCCGCCGGGATCTGGACATCCTCATCGAGCTCAGCAACCGCCTGGGCCTCAAGACAACATGGTCGGGACCTGAGGACGTGATGCGGGAGATCGCCTCGGTGACACCGTCCTGGCGCGGGGTCACGTACGCCGGGCTCAAAGGCACCGGATTGCAATACCCGGTCCTGACGCCGGAGTCCAAGGGCACCGCCTTCCTGTTCAACGAATCGTTCCCCACCGCCGATGGCCGGGCCATCTTCGTACCAGTCGAGTACGTGGCCCCCGAGGAGCTCCCGGATTCGGAGTATCCATTCATCATGAATACCGGCCGCCAGATGTACCACTGGCATACCGGCACCATGACCCGGCGGTCGATCGGCCTCGATTCACGCGAGCCGGTCCCGGTAGTGGACATCAACCCCCGGGATGCCCTGGAGCTCGGCGTCGGCGAGGGAGACACCGTCCGGGTCAGCTCCCGCCGGGGATCGATGCTCATCGGCGCCCGGCTCTCGGAGCGTCAGGCCCGGGGACAGATCTTCATTCCGTTCCACTTTCGGGAAGCCGCAGCCAACCTGCTGACCAATCCCCGGCTCGACCCCTACGCGAAGATCGCCGAGTTCAAGATCAGCGCGGTGCGGGTGGAGGCGGTGGCGCCGGTATTCGCGGATTAGGGACCCACCTCTCCGTCCTCTCCGTCCTCTCCGTCTTCTCTTATATTCCCCCCGTCCTAACTCAGAGCCTTCATGCGCGCGCTGGTCAAGGAATCGCGAGCTCCCGGTATTGTTCTCCGCGAGGTGCCGGTCCCCACGGCAGGCCCCAGCGAGGCGCTGATCCGGGTTCACCATGCCGGCGTCTGCGGGACCGACCTTCACATCTGGGAATGGGACAGCTGGGCAAGCGGCCGGCTCAAGCCTCCCGTCATCGTGGGGCACGAATTCGCCGGCGAGATCACTGAGCTGGGTCGGGACGCTGCCGCGGCCGACCTCCTCGCGGTGGGTGACCTGGTCACCGCCGAAGGACACGTCGTCTGCGGGCACTGCCTCCAGTGCCGGCTGGGCGCTGCCCACCTCTGCCGCCGGACGCAGATCATCGGGGTGGATAGGGACGGCGCCTTCGCCGACTACATCGCCATGCCCGTCTCCAATGTGATGAAGCTCGATGGCATCAGTACCGAGATCGGCGCCATCATGGATCCGATGGGCAACGCGGTGCACACCGTGCTGGAGGCCGAGGTGCCGGGTAGCACCGTACTGGTGCTCGGCTGTGGGCCCATCGGCTGCTTTGCGGTCGGGGTGGCGCGGGCAGCAGGGGCATCGCTGGTCATTGCCAGCGATTACAACGCCAAGCGACTCGACCTGGCCCGAGCCATGGGCGCCCAGGTGACGCTGAACCCCGGCACCGATGACGTGGTGGCCCGCGTCCGCGAGCTCACCGCCGGCGACGGCGTAGACCTGGTGTGTGAGATGAGTGGGCACCCCAGCGGCCACGCCCAGGCACTGGCTGCGGCGCGTATGGGTGGACGGATCAACCTCCTTGGTACCCCCAATCGCACCACCGAGGTGGACTTCGCCCGGGACGTGATCTTCAAGGGCCTCACCCTCTATGGGGTCACCGGTCGCAAGATGTACGCGACCTGGCACCAGATGCAGCGTTTCCTCCGGGCCGGACAGCTCGACCCCCGGCCGGTCATCACCCACCGCTTCCCGCTGGACCAGATCGCCGAGGCGATTCAGGTCATCAAGGATGGCCAGGCGGGCAAGGTGATCCTGGAGGTGTGTCCGTGAGCAATCCTCTGGAGCAACGGATCGCCCCGGAGCTGGAACAGTTCATCCGTGACGGCACCTACAAGCGGCTCAACTTCCTGGAGAGTCCCCAGGCGGCCCGGGTGCGGATGGAGGGCCGGGGCGAAGTCATCATTCTCTCCTCCAACAACTACCTCGGACTCGCCAATGAGCCCGGTGTGGTTGCCGCCGGGAAGGCGGGGCTCGACCGCTTCGGCGCGGGCACCGCGTCGGTTCGGTTCATCTGCGGGACCTTCACCATCCATCGGGCCCTTGAGGCTGCCTGTGCCCGGCTGGTCGGCACCCCGGCGTCGCTCAGCTTCGGGAGCGCATGGAACGCCAACGAGGCGGTGCCCGGTACGCTGCTCACTGAGCACGATCTCATTATCAGTGACCAGTTGAACCACGCTTCGATCATTGACGGCATCCGCCTGGCCAAGGCCATCACCAAGTGCCAGACCGCCGTTTACCAGCACGGTGATCTTACCGATCTGGATACCAGGCTCGCCGCCGCCGGCGATCGCCGGGTCAAGATGGTGGTCACTGACGGCGTCTTCTCCATGGAAGGGGCGATCGCCAAGCTTCCCGATCTGATCGAGCTCTGCCGCAAGCACGAGGCGGTGCTGGTCGTAGATGACTCTCACGCCACCGGCGTGCTGGGCAAAAATGGCCGTGGAACCGCGGAGCACTTCGGAGTGGTGGGCGAGGTGGACATCATCACCTCGACGCTGGGCAAGGCGCTCGGAGGGGCGGCGGGTGGGTTCGTGGCGGCATCGGCTGCAGTGTGCGATTACCTGACCCAGCGGGCACGGCCCCAACTCTTCAGCAATGCCCTGCCGCCTACCGTCGCGTCCAGCTCACTGGCCAGCATCGAGTACCTCGAGGCTCATCCCGAGCGCGTGGCCAGGCTGGGTGACAACGCACGCTATTTCCGCGACCAGTTGCTCGGCCTCGGCTTTCACCCCCTTCCGGGCGAAACCCCGATCATCCCCGTCATCCTCGGCGAGACCGCGGCGGCGATCCGAATGAGCGACCTCCTGCTCGCCGAAGGTGTGTTCGTCACCGGCTTCGGCTATCCGGTCGTGCCTCAGGGTCAGGCCCGGGTTCGATGCCAGATCTCGGCGACGCATACCCGGGAGGATCTCGACCAGGCACTCGCTGCCTTCCGTACGATTGGCCGCCAGCTCAACCTGATCTAATTCCACCAACTAGAACGGGCCCGGTCCTTGCACTTCCACCCAACCCGACGGGCATGGGTGAGTCGGCTCGGAAGCGGTAAGTCCTTGTCGGCCCGAAGTGTAAGAGGGGCATCTCGCCCCGGATTCCACTCCCTTCCCGCCCGATCCAGCATGAGTTCCCGCATTTTGACGTACCGTGCGAGGTAGTGCCCGGTAAGCACCAGGAGAGCCCTGGTGCAGACACCCTACGGAGGCAGTCTGATGCGTAAGGTCACCCGAAGCATTTCGGTCGTGCTGGCCCTTTGCCTTGGGGCGGCTAACCTCTCGGCTCAGCAGCCGGGCAACGGCACTTTCCAGTGGTACGTCGGCGGTCACGGCGGCATCCTGAATTTCGAGACCTCGGCTCAAGGCCGAACCACAGTCCCTCTCGGTGGCGCCCACCTGCTGATTACTGCCCGGCGCACCGGCCTGCTGCTCTCGGTCGAACAGGGGTTCGGGTCGAATGAGCTGGGCGTCTTTACCGTGCAGGCGATCGACAGCGCCGACAATCTCGTAAGCCAGACCGGGGTCGCGTCGACATTCGACTACATTCGGAAATATTCCGCAATGCTGATGGCGTTCCCCATCAGGGGACCTGCGACCCCGTACTTCGGGATCGGCGTGGGCGTGCTCCACACCGGCGGTCACGCCCCGGACGACGGCTTCACGAAGGAGATGGGCAGCTCGGGGTTCGGTTCTCTGATCGGGGGATTGAACTTCAGGGTGAGCCGGTTCAGCGCCTTCGGCCAATATCAGATCACCACCGGACCTGGCGAGCGCCGGGCTTCCGTGACATTCACGAACGGGGCGCGGAACCTGGCCTTCGGCAATATGCTCAGCGGACCGACCCATACGTTCACCGCTGGTCTCCGATTCAACCTCGGCAACGCCAAAGAGCGAGCGAGCGGCGGCGGTTACTGATCAGGCGGGCTAATTGATTTCAACGGGCGGGGGATCTTCGCGATCCCCCGCCCGTTTCTTTGCGGGAGGTCCAGGGGGACCCGGCGTGATGAAAGCGCAAAGGCCAGTCCGCTGCCTTGGTTATTCCGATTCTGGGCGTGGCGGCAACCGCGATCTCTGCTAGCGAACCCGGCCGCCGTACCAGGACCTCACTGCCGGGCATCCTGCTGCCGTCCAGATTGCGAGTGATTGCCAGAGCCTGGGTCAGCTTTCCCGGCCCGGAGCAGAGATCGCGATCCGCCACACCACCCCGCCGTTGGCGCATGATGTCGAGCCCGGCAAGGGGTTCCAGCGCCCGGAGCAGGACAGCGCTGGCCATTCCGGCACGCTGGCACACCAGGTTGGCACACCAGTGCATGCCGTACGATAGGTAGACATACCAGGAGCCCGGCGGGCCAAACAGAGCCCCATTGCGGGCGTTGCGACGGTGCAGGTAGCCGTGTGACGCCGGGTCGTCGTAGCCGAGATAAGCCTCGGTCTCCACGATCCTGCCTTCGGTGAGCTCCCCTCCGATCGAAGACACCACGACCATCCCGAGCAGTTCGGCAGCCACGATCTCGGCGGGGCGCCTGAAAAAAGCGACGGGCAGCGTGGCTGCCCGTCTCCGTTGAGTCATTCCGGTTTCTTCCGGGGACGCGCTCTCGGTCGTTTGGGTGGCGGCGGGGCAGCACTTTCCTCCGCCTTGCCAGGTGGGGATTGGGCCGGCGCCGCCGCGGTGCGCTTCCGGCGAGGCGCGGCGCGGCGCTTCTCCTTGGGGACAGTCTCGGCAGTGGCCTCGACCGGGTCAGCATCGCCGGGGGTGGCCGATCGCTCCGGCTCCAGAAACGGGTCGATGCTCACCATCCCCACGCGAGGAATGTCGGCAGCCCGCAATGGGACCCGGGAGCCGCGCCGAAAACGCAACCCGAGCCGTTGTCCGTTTTCCCGGGCCCCCGAGGATACGGGCTCCGAAGCCGCGGGCTCACTGCCCGGCGCAGCTTCCTGGGGTTCTTCCCGCGGAGCCGCGGGGAGCGCTGGACGCGCCGACGAGCGCTGAAGCGCAATCTCGTAGTCGTCATCGCCCACCTTCCGCACATCAGCGACCTCGGCATCGTTGGCCTGGCGGAGCAGCCGCTGGAAGCGCGCGGCGTCGAGGAGGGGGTCCTCCCTGCCATTCATGGCGACCATACGAAGCCGGAGCGCCTCCTGTCCCACGGGGGAGCGGAACTCCGACAGGGCCTGGGCCATGAGCTGGAAAGCGCGCGCCAGAGTCAGGGCGCCATCGGTGCGCTCTTCCCGCACAGGGCGCTGCGCTTGATCCTCTCGGGAGCCGTCTGCGGTCCGTGCCCGGGCGGCGCCACCATCACGCGAGCCGGTGCGCTCGCGCCCACCACGGCCTCGACGCCCGCGTCCACGCCGCCCTGCGTCCTCACGGGTCCTCGCTCCGCCCGCGGCCGGCTCGTCTCGGCCCGCCTCAGCGGGAGACCGCGACCGCGAGGCCGCCGCCGGAGGGGCGCTGGCGGCAACCGGGGGTGCCACCGAGCCCGGACCTACCTCATACTGTCCGTTATCCAGCTTGGTCAGCTGGACAATTCCCTTTTGCCCGGCTTCGATCACGAACTTGCTGAACCGGTTGAAGCCGGCGTTCCGCTCGTCAAAGTTGGAATCGATTTGCTGCATGACCTGCTTGAGCCGGTCCGAGCGCATGACGTCGCCGTTGCGGGTCATCTGCGCCACCGCTTCGGCGGCGAGCTCCCACGGGTCCCGCTGGGTCGAGGGAGTGTCTACTTCCTTCGTCAGGCCGGCAAGATCGTTGTAGGAGTAATACTCGTCGCAGTTCTGGATCAGCAGATCGCTGGCCGACTCACGGATGCCCACCCCGATCACGTACTTGCCGTACTCCTTCAGCTTGATCACCATGGTCGAGAAGTCGCTGTCACCGGATAGCAGAATGAACATCCCGATCTCGGGCCGGGTGAACACCAGCTCGATGGCATCGATGGCCAGCCGGATGTCGGTCGCGTTCTTCTTGCTCGAGCCGAAGGCCGGCGCGAAGATGAGGTCGATGGACGATTCCGACAGTGGCACGATGTACTGAGGGTAGCGGCGCCAGTCGGCATAGGCACGCTGGACCGCAACCTTCCCCTTGATGATGTCGCTGTTGAGGAGAGTGCGAAGCTCCTTGGTCAGGTCCTTCTGGATGCCAAGGGTGACGTTGTCGAAGTCGATCAGAAGAGCAGCATGCGGGGCGTGTACTGGGGGCTGGCTGAGATGCCGGCCCGGCCGAATAAGCGGTCGATTCACGTAGCGCTCGGTTCCGGGTCCGCCGCCTCCGCGCGCCCCCTCGTCGCGCCTGGCCGGACCCGGTAATCGGCAGGGCGTCGAGGAAGCCCACGAGGTCGAGGGACCGTTTGTGGGGGGTCCGCGCCTTAGTCCGCGGTTCTGTTGCGCCACGGAGCTTTATGGGAGCGAACCAGGGTCGTGCCAGCCACCGCCACGGCTGCCGGGGAACAACGTCTACCGGGAGTGCGCCTCGCCGGCCGGGTCGCCGACGCGCGCCGTGCTCACCGTGAGACCGGTCGGCCTGTGTGCGGGCTCGACGGACGACATCTACAGGTGGCGGCTAGCGCGGCAAAATCTATCCCGGCTGCCCGGGCGGTGGAAGGGCGGCGTCAGAACCCGGTATCACCCGAACTGGGGCTCGCCGGCGATGGGGAGATCGAGAACGAAGTAGAAGCGGGTTCCGTACCCGGGGGAGGTCTCCACCTGCATGACGGAGCCCATCGCCTCGACCAGCTTCCGACAGATGGAAAGCCCCAGGCCCGACCCGGAGAAGGCGTACTCGCCAGGCTTCTGGCGACGCCGGAAGGGTTCGAAGAGCATTGCCATGGACTGTGGCGGAATACCCCGTCCGGTGTCGCGGACCGAGAACTCAACGGAGCGGGGGCCGCGTTGAACGGCAGTCAGCTCGACGAAGCCTTCGCCGGTGAACTTCAGAGCGTTGGTGGTCAGGTTGAGCAGCACCCGGCTCAGCGCCACCGGATGGCCGATACGAAAGTCGGACTCCGGCACCGTCAGCCGCACCGTGAGATTCTTCTCCTCCGCAATCGGTTGGACAATGTCCCTGACCGACTCCAGGATGTCGGTGACCGAGAACGGAATCGGGTCGAGGTCCACCAGCCGGTCGCCGCCCCGGGCCAGCTCGATGACATCGCTCGCCACGGAGCTGAGACCAAAGGCGGCACTGTAGATGAGGCCTAGCTGACGCTCCTGCACCGCGTTGACCGGACCGCTGCGGCCCCGCTGCAAAGTTTCCGCCAGAAAGAGAATCGAGGTGAGCGGCGAGCGAAGGTCGTGAGCGACTTCCACCACCAACTCCAGTCCATCGGGCGAGGAGAGGCGGTCGGTGAAGTGCTGGGCCCAGTCGGCTTCGAGGTGCACGCCCACCCGTTCGATGGCATGCAGGATGTTCAGGAGTTGGGTCGAATCCGGCGCCGGGAGGGCGCGAGCCCGTTCTACGAAGGCGGTGCGAATGAGCCCGAGCCAGCGTCGGGAGAGGGCGTTGCGAGGCACCGCGCTGGTTTCGGCCGCCAGCCCAGCGATTTCCTGCCTGACGGCCGTGCACAGCTGGGCGAGATGGGCGGTGGCCTCATCGACCCCGGAGGCATGCTCGAGGACCCGTTCCCACTCCGCCTCGGCCCAGAGCACCGACTCACGAAGCGCATCCCAGAGCGCCGGCGCCACCGCCCCCGCGGTCGGGCCGTTTGGATCCCAGACCGGCGGGGCACCGGGGGCGTCCGGGTGGGCTCGGCGACGATCTCCGGTCGAGCCGGGCAGGACGGTCTCAGGTATCACGCGGATCCCGGGGTCTCATCTCTCTGGAATTCGTGCTTGTCCATCAGCCGGTACAGGGTGGTGCGATCGATGCCCGCCAGTCGCGCGGCCTTCGACATGTTCCCCCCTGCCCGGCTGACGAGGCGAGCCAGATACTCCTTTTCGAACTGGACCACCACGCGGTCCTTGGCGGGGTGGTAGGCCTCGTCCATGATTCCCGGCGGAGCGACGCTTTCGGCCGGCCATTCGGCACTATCGTCATACACCGGGATGTCATTGGGCTGAATGGTCTGGTCCGGCTCGGCCAGCACCGCCACGTGCTCGATGACGTTCTGCAATTCCCGAACGTTGCCGCGCCAGGGTCGGGAACGCAAGAAGCCTATGCTCGCCTCGCTCAGCCGAGGAACCCGGTCTCCCATCTGACGGTGACGCTGCCAGTAGTAGGTGAGAAAGTGATTGGCGAGCAGTGGGATGTCCTCCAGCCTCTTTCGGAGCGGCGGGAGCTTGATGGGAACCACACGCAGGCGGTAAAACAGGTCGCCCCGCAACAGCCCCTGGTCCACGGCCTCCTGCGGTTCGCGGTTGGTAGCGGAGATGAAGCGGACGTCGACCACCGCATCCTGCTGCTCGCTGCCAACCCGGCGAACCACACCGTCCTGAACCACGCGGAGGAGCTTGGCCTGGAGCGGCATGGTCATCTCGGTCAGCTCGTCGAGGAAGAGGGTTCCCCCGTTGGCGGTTTCGAGCAGTCCCGGCTTGTCCCGATCGGCCCCGGTAAAGGCCCCTTTTTTATGCCCGAACATCTCCGACTCCAGCAAGGGCTCGGGCAGCGCCGCGCAGTTGATCGGCACCAGCGCCCGACTCGCCCGCCTGCTGTTCTGGTGAATGAACTGGGCGATCACTTCCTTACCCGTTCCGCTCTCTCCACTGATGAAGACTGACGCGTCCGTCGCCGCCACCTTTCGCGCCAGATCCACCGCCTTCCGGAACAGGGGCGAAATGCCGATCAGGGCGATCTTGTCGCTGTGGCCGTGCTGCCTCATGAGCTGGACCCGAAGGTCCTGCGTTTCACGAGACATCATGACGGCGTGGGATGCCCGGCCGATCAGGACCTGGAGGTGCGTAGCAGAGAAGGGTTTCGGAAGGTAGTCCCAGGCGCCGGCCCGGAGCGCCTCTATGCTGCTGGTCACGCTGGGGTTGCCGGTCATGACCACGACGATAGTGTCCTTATAGGCCTCGAGCGTCGATTGAAGGATCTCGAGACCGGACACCTGCGACATGTACAGGTCTACCAGGATGATGTCGAACTTCCGGCGGCGTACCGTTTCCAGTGCCTCCTCACCCCGACCGATCAGCGTCACATTGTAGCCGTCCATCTGGAGCACGCTGGCACAACTCTCCCGCAGGGTGCGCTCGTCATCCACCACCAGAACCCGGATGCTGGCCTTGACCTCACTGGGGATGGAAAGGGGATCGCGGGCGGTAGTCTCGGAAACGGAAGGGATCCGGTCCTGCTGAATGAGAGGGTTGGCCATCCTGCAGACTCCCGGGCAGGACCGCTGGAACGGTCGGTTGACTCAGGCACGGCTGAACGAGCCGAGTACTGGGGACTCAAAATCGAAGAGGGCCACTTTAGCGGCCCCCTGGAGCATGATACTAGTAACATTTCTACCACAGAGTGACGCAAAAGTCAAGCAGGTGAGGATGGATGGCAACAGTCCTGTGCGGGCTCTTAGGGAAACTTCGTGGGCTTAGTCCTACAACTGTGACGATTTAGCTCAGTGGATAGCGGCTTGATCGAACCCGCGGACCTGAACCGCCTCGCCATCCCGTTTGAGGTCCCGGAGCGCGGTAGTGGCCCGGAGCAAGAGTTCCACGGCATCCACCGTGGACTCCGCAAAATCCGGAACCGCGCAGTAACCGGCCTGCACCCTCAGGGACCGCTCCCCGCCGCGGACCGGAATCGGGGAGGATTCGATGCTCCCGCCGAGCCGCCGGACCAGACGCAACGCACCCTCGGAACTGGTCGCTGGAGCGATGACCGCAAACTCCGATTGGCCCAAGCGCCCGATGGCGTCCGAGGAGCGGCCCACCCGCTTCAAAAGCTGACCGACTTGCTCCGCGACACGCTGCACTTCTTCATCCGAAGACTCACCGGCGTCGCCGCCTTCCGCCTGCGGAGCAAATACCACGCACGCCAGGGGATCCCGCCTCCGGAAGGCGTCGGCACCAATTTCGTGGGCCCGGCGGGCCAAGCCCCGCATGTTGTACAGTCCGGTGCTCGGGTCCAGCAGACTCTCTTCCCGCAGGCTATCGACCTCCCGTTTGCACTGGAGAAAGGTGGCGAGTTTGAGCAGCAAGGCCTCACCGTCTACCGGTTGGCCCAGGAATTCCCAGGCCCCAGCCCGGTAGGCTTCGAGCCGTTGCGTCCGCCCCGAAGGGCCCGATGTGGTGATGATGATGGGGGTCGTCGCGCTGAACCGGGGATCGCTACGCAGCTGGCGGCAAACCTCGAACCCGTGCACGTCGGGCATTTGGGCGTCGAGGATGATGAGATCGGGCTGCGCGGTGCGGACCCTCTCGAGCGCCTGTTGGCCGGTATAGGCTCGTACGACTGAGTAGCCGCTGGGGCCCAGAATGCTTTCGAGGGACCGTGCCGACCATTCTTGATCATTGGCGATCAGGACGAGAGGCGCCGTAGAAGCCTTTTCTCGATTAGCCATGCGCATTTGCCAGATTGATGAGAATCAGGAGACTGGGTGTGTGCGCCCAGATAGCAGGAGTCGTGCGCCTTCGGCTAAAAGCAGTAACACGCTACAAAGCAGCGACTTGCCCATCATGGTGCCTCCAGCCTGCAGACCGAATCGCTGGAGGGGCGCCACAGTTTGGATGTTGGAATGCCACGTCACTTGACACCGTGCAGATTGTGGTAATCTAGCCGTGGTCGCTGTGGTTTCCCAGCAACGACCCGGAGAACTCGTCTGTGGGACAGCCACCTGGGCGCCTGAGTGTAACGACTTGAAGCGCAATAACTTTACTGCTCAATCAAAGGCAAGTCATCCCCCAGCCCAACCGGCTGAATTTGCGGCGTCATCCTTGAACTGGAACCCCGGCATCCCCCGAAGTCCCACCGAACTCACGACGGAAGTTGACGACGGATGCCCAGCGAATCGCTACACGACACTCCAGCTCCAACTCCGGTGGTGGACACAGCGGAGAAGGCGGAGGGCGCCGAGGGTTCGAACGGCGCTGGGACCGGAGCCGAGCTCCCCGTCGAGCTCTCCGAATTCAGTCAGCGGCTGGCGAGCTTTGGTTTGGGTGAAGCACCGGATCCTCTGCTGACCGAATCGCGCCCCCCGAGCAAGCGCCGCCCTCGTCGCTAAGCGAGCCGCGTCAGGGCGCCTGAGTGAGTCGCGTCACAGGGAACTCTGCCGGGCGGTATTAAGGTATTTACGGGGGGAACCCGTTATAATGTCGGGTCGTTTTGGACGGGTACCCGCGCCCGAGGTCTTCCGGTGTAGAGGTGCCTGTTTTCTTTTGCCATTTCTTTTCTGCTGAGTGCGCTAATGAGTAGTGCCATGTCCGGAGTACGAAGGAGCCACCCTTCGCTTCCCGCCATCGAGTTGGAGCCATCTCTCGTCCGGCAACATTACCGCGACTGGAGCCAGCACGGCACGAACGGCGTCTCTTCGGATTGGGCCCGGCGTGGAATCAATCTGCTGCTCGCCCTGATGGCCATCATGCTGACACTGCCAATCATGCTGTTCGTGGCCGTGCTGGTGTGGTTGACCTCCCGGGGGCCGGTCCTCTACACCCAGGTCCGCATCGGGCTCGATCGGCGCGCACAGACAACCGGCACGCAGAACCATCGTCGCGAGCAGGACCTCGGTGGACAGCCCTTCACCATCTATAAGTTCCGCACCATGCGGGTCGATGCCGAGCAGGGGAGCGGGGCGGTCTGGGCCCAGCAGCGCGATCCCCGGGTCACCGCCGTGGGTGGGCTCCTGCGCCAGTATCGCCTGGACGAGCTACCCCAGCTGCTCAACGTGCTCAAGGGCGAGATGAACATCGTGGGGCCTCGCCCCGAGCGGCCCACCATCTTCGCCGAGCTGCGGGAGCACATTGCCGAGTACCCGCTGCGCCAGCGGGCCAAGCCCGGCATCACCGGACTGGCGCAGATCAACCACCACTACGACCGCTCGCTCGAGGACGTGCGCACCAAAGTCCACTACGACCTGGAGTACATCCGCCGCCGGAACCTGTGGGAAGATCTGCTGATCATGCTCAAGACCATCCCCGTTATCCTGCTCCGGCGTGGGGGCTGGTAAGATCGCTCGAGCGTGCCTTCCGATCCGGACCGTCCCCGGCAACATTATGGCTCGATCCGGCATATTCCAGCAGACAGTCAGAGGGGTGTGAATGGGACTCGGGGTGACAGCTCCCGCGGAGCGTTCGGACCGGAGCGGCACGCACACAGCGCTGCTCCTCGGTATCATCGCGCTCGCAATTGTGCTGCGGTTCTGGCGCCTCGGCGATTGGGGATTCGACAGCGACGAGATCTTCATGCTGCGAGACTCCATCGATATCCGGCCCCGGAACCCGCGGCCGCTCATGTACCTCCTCAACCACTACCTGGTCGGTTCATTCCTGCCGCTCGATGAGTTCGGACTCCGGGTACTCCCCGCATTGTTTGGAGTGCTCGGTATTCCCGTGTTTTACGTCGTGGCCCGTCGTCTGGTGGGCGCCAGAGCAGCCCTCTTTGGCGCTTTCCTGCTGGCCACCAGTGGCTTGCACGTCTACTACTCCCAGTTCGCGCGCTACTGGACCCTGGTGTTCATGCTGTGCGCAGTCTATCCCTATGCCATCTATCTGGGCTTCCGGGAAAGAAATCGGCCGCTACTTCTCCTGGGCATCGCCACGGCGGGCCTGGCCGCCCTGGCCCACCCGGCATCGGTGCTTCCCGCGGGAGGACTGGCGCTCTGGTTACTGGCAACCTACGCCCGGCGGGCTCGCCCGGAGCGTCTGTGGCGCGAGAGGAGCGTTCGCTGGGGCCTTCTCGTGCTCGTCATCCTGGCGGCCGCAGCGGCGGTGCAGTTCATCCCCTTGCTCCGCGCCTGGATCGTCCAGCGGGACACGATTCCCCGAGGCGAGTTTCTTCTCCACCTGCCGGTGACACCAGGCGTGAAGCAGGCCCTATATCTGTCCGCCTACGTGGAAAGCCTGAGCCTGGCCTTGGCGCTGACCGGGAGTCTCGGCATTTACCTGTTGTGGCAGAGGCGCGACCGGTCGCTGGCGGTGCTGCTGGCCTTCATGTTCGTGTTCCCGGTGGCCTTTCTGGTCCTGCTGTCATTCCGTACGCCGGTTTCGACCTTCTATTTGGTCCCGACGCTGCCGATCATGTTCATCGGTGCAGGAGTGCTTCTGGACCACGTGGCGAGCGTGGACTGGGGGGTGAGGCCCCGCTGGCTGCTGTCATTCGTGCTTGCGGTCCTCATCATTGCGGCGGGAGCGCCGACCCTCATCTCCCAGTACCGGGACGGGCGGCGCTATGATTTCCGTGGGGCAGCGCAGTGGCTCCAGAAACGCATGGCGCCGGGCGATGTCATCTACTCCGATCAGGCCGAGGTGACCACCCATTACCTGGCGCGAGCGCAGGCTCAACGCCTGGTTGCCGATCCTCAGCTGCTCACCCAGTCGGTGCGCCGGTTGAAACAGTCCGGAGGGTCGTTGTGGATTATCGCGCCCTACTCCGCTCAAGGGGGCCATCGGACCAACCCAAGGCTGGGCGGGTTGAAAGCGTGGATCTATGACAACTGCCGGTTACGCCATGTGGTGGGAGTGGCGCGGTTGGACTTCAGAGTGAATGAGCTCCAGATCTACCAGTGCCCCGGTCGCCCGATCGGCACCTCATAAATCCCGCTCCTCGGAACCGCCGAGTGTCCGGCGCAACACCCGCTTGAGGCCGGTTGGACTGTAGGCGTAGGCGTAGCGGCCGACGGCGAACAGATACATCCAGCGCGGCAGCTTCAGCTCCCGCACCACTCGGGCCTGGACCCGGGCAAGACCCCGCTGCCGATCGGCATACTTGAACGAACGGTGGAAGAAGCTGGAAGCATGAACATGGTGCTCGCCAATGACCTCAGGGATGTTGGCAAACCGCCACCCCAGCTTGGCTGCGCTGAGCCACAGTAGCAGGTCCTCCAGGTCAGCCACCTCAGGGTAGCCACCCGCGTCAGCCCAGACTCGCCGGCGAAACATGACGATAGTGTTGGCGAAGGGAATGGACCGGGCCATGGCCGGAATGATCGCGTCATGGTCGGTGGGCGGCATGCGAACGTAGCGTTCCCCGCGATTCTGATCGACGAGCACGTAATACCCGCCCACCACCCCCACTTCGGCATGCGCGTCGAGGAACTCCACCTGCAGGCGCAACCGGTCGGGATAGCTGGTGTCGTCGAAATCCTGACGGGCGATGTACTCGCCTCTCGCCTGGGTCAGGCCGTAGTTCGCCGCCTTGGTCAGTCCGAGCCGGCCGGGGGAGAACACCCGGATCCGGGAGTCGCGCCTCGCGAGGTCCCGCAGGATTTCGGGGGTGCGGTCCTGCGATCCATCGTCCACCAGCACCCACTCGAAGTCTTCGAAGGTCTGACCCAGAATGCTGGGGATGGCACGATCGATGTACGGCTCACCGTTATACACGGTCGTAACCACGCTTACACGCGGCATCTTTCCTGACGTTCCTCCATTGCTCGAGGCGGTCAAGCGGTGACTGGACGGGGGCCGCGCGTCGAACGAGGCCGGACTCCCCTGAGGGGCAACTCAGCAGCTTGCGGGACTTCTACCCCCACAACCGGCCACGCCGCCAGCAGACCCAGGACGAGCCAGGACACCTTGTGTTGGTGCCATCCCAGGGGTGTAAGCACCATCATGAGCGTTGCCAGCTCGACCAGCCCGGTGCGCTTTTCGAACGTGGGGAGCCGGAGCAATCGTTTTGCTATCAGCACGAACATGGTGAGGTAGATGAATAGTCCGACGACTCCCTCTTCCACGAGCACTACCAACCAGGTGCTGTGAGGAGCGACGTTCCCGATTCTCAGACCCACCGCGGGATACCACCCTGCCGGTCCGTGCCCCTGGAAGGGGCGATCGGGGACGGTGGACATACCACCCTTCCAGATCCGGAGACGACTGTTCAAGTCTCCCGTGGAGATCTCCGACCGGGTCGTCGAGAGACGCTCGAAGGCGCCCTCCGGCACAAAGTTCACCGCCACCAGGCTCGCGGCGACCATGACCACCACCGCCGCGATTCGCACACCTCGCCGTACCTGGTGGAGGGTCACGGGGACGACCAGGAGCGCCACGATGGCCGCCAACAGGGCGCCTCGGGAGCCGGTGAGCAGAATGCCGAGGGTGCCGGCCACAAAATAGAGGCGGTTCAACCATCGTTGAAGCCCACTGGCGGTGGTCGACGCCAGGTACCAGGCCAACGGCAGGGCCAAAGCCAGGATTGCGCCGAGGTCGTTGGGATCGAAGCCACTGGCCGAGAACCGCTCGGCATGCTCCTGGATGCCGACACCCGTGAGATAGTTGAGGATGGTGCTCCCGGCGGCAACGTAGGCACCCAGGACATAGGCCTGGAAAAGGCCCAGCAGGCGGCCGCGGGTGAGAGACGCTTCCCAGATGACCCACAACATGACGAAGATCTGAAGGTAGGTATTGAGATCCCTGACTATGCTTTCCTGGCGAGCGATCCCCCAGAACGCCGAGAGCAGCGTCCAGGCGAAGTAAGCGGTCGCGACGTAGTGAAAGGAAACCAGCGGGCGCACCTTCCCGCGAAGGACCATATGCAGGATTGTGGCGCCGACAGCCCCTAATCCCAGGACGGAACTGATCGTGCCCAGGCCCGGCAGGACCACCATGTTCTGCCAGGGTATGGTGAACACGAAGAGCCAGACAAAGAGATATGCGAGCATATCAGCAACTCCGCTTATACATGAGGCTCTGCAAGTTCGACGCCCTTGGTCACGTTGCCCTCACCCCGAGGCAGCGACGCCGAAACGCCCTTCTGCTTCAGCAGCTCTTCGAATAGCCCTATCCAGCGATTCGCCATGGCTCGCATGCCGTACTGGGCCGCGATGTGGTCCCGTCCATGGCGCCCCATTTGCTCTTGCTCCTCGCGCGAGCGCGCCATGAGCTCCCGCATGGCCTGGGACAGTGCGGCCGAGTCCCGGGGTGGCGCCAGAAATCCGCTCTGACCCGACTCCACCAGCTCCGGCACCCCTCCGACCCGGGTGGCGACAACCGGGACGGCCGCGGCGAGAGCCTCCATAACTACGTTGGGCATACCTTCCCATGCTGAAGACAGCACGAACCCATCGGCGGCGCTCAGAAGCGCCGGAATGTCGTGGCGGACTCCGAGAAACTTCACCTGTGAGGCGATGCCCAGTTGCTGGGTCCTCAGTCTCAACTCATCCAGGAGCGGCCCCCGCCCCGCGATGGCCAGGTAGGCGGGCGCCGTGGCGAGGGGCTGAAATGCCTCCAGCATCGTAGGATAGTCTTTCTGATCCCACAGCCGCCCCACGGCGAGCCACAGGAAGTCCCGGGGCGAGAGACCGAGATCTTTCCGAATTCGCTCGCGGTCCTGCGCGGAGCTGGTCAGCGATGCGGTCTCGACGCCGTTGGGAATTACCCGAGACTTACCACCCGGCAGCAACCGGCGCCTCCTCAGTGACTCGGCCACCTGCTCGGAGTTCGTGGTGCAGCAGTCGTCCATCCAGTTGGTCAGCCGCATCAGCCAGTCACGGGCGGCACTCCCATTCTGCTCGCTGCGAATGGACGTCACGATGAGCGGCACTCCCGCGAATCTGCCCGCCAGACGTCCCAGGAGATTGGCGTGATACATGAAGCTCGTCAGCAGGTGTGGCTGCCAGTCCCGCAAGACGGCGACGAAGCGCTGGAAGGAACGCCAATCTGCCTGCCCACGCTGCATGTCGAGGCTGATGACAGGCAAGCCTTCGATCACGGCCTGCCGCCCCATCTCCTCGAGCGGGGTCATGGAAACTAAGCGGACCTCGAAATCGTTGGCGAGGAGCGCGCGTGCCAGGTACAGGATTTGACGGTCGGCGCCGCCCATGCCCAAACTCGTCGACAACAGCAGGACTCTCCGGGTCATCCGGCGCTCTCGACCAGACTGAGATATTGATTGACGGCCGTGCTCCTGGTGAAGGGCGCCAGATCCTGCAAGGGAACGGCTCCGGCGGGCTGCTCCAGCGACCTCAATATGGCCTCGCCGAGCGCGGCCGAATCGCCCACCGGGACCAGCGCCCCGAGCCGACCGTCCTGGAGAATCTCCCGGGGCCCGCTGGGGCAGTCGGTGGAGACCACCGAGGCCCCGGCTGCCAGAGCCTCGATGAGCACTGTCGGCAGCCCCTCTCTCATCGACGAGAGAACAAACACGGCGGACCGTGCCATGTACGCCAGCGCGTTGTCCCGGAAGCCGGGCAGGTCGACATCCTCCGTAAGACCGAGCTCAGCGATCAAGGATGTCAGGGCCGGCCGCTCCTCTCCGTCACCCAGGATCAGGAGTCGTGCGGCGCGGCGCTTCCGTACGACCGCAAAGGCCCGGATGAGGTTGGGAAAGTCCTTGGCCCTGGTCAGGCGCCCAACGCCCAGGATCACCGGCGGCTGACCGGGCGCAAGCCAGGGGTGATCGACAGGCTGCTGCGCCTGGGCCAGGAGGCTGTCGCTGATCACGGGATTATAGATCACCCGCACCTTGGCGAGCGGAAATCCGGTGGCGGTACTCAGGCCGCGGGCGACCCCGTGCGACACCGCCACGACCTGATCGGCCCACGGATAAAAGGTCCGGATCAGCAGTGGGAGCATCCGGCTGCGCGCGTTGGGGGAATTGCCCGTGGTCTGGGTCAGGTTCGTGTGCACCGTACAGATCACTCGCACCCCGGTTCCGCCTAATCGCCGGGCCCACAGGGCGATGACGCCCGCGTGGTCCATAAAAGTGATGATCGCCGCCGGACGCTCTCGGCGGAGATACGCCACCAGCGCCGGCAGGCTCGAGATGACCCGGGACGCGTCGAGGTCGATCAGGCGCACCCCCTCAGGAATCTGCCGCTTGAACTCGCCTCGGCCGCTTGCCGCAACCAGATCGGTGGGAACACCGAGAGCGGCAAAGCCCTCTGCAAGATTGATGGCTACCCGTTCGGCCCCACCATAACAAAGCGACGGCACAAAGAAAGCCACACGCCCCGTCATGCCGAACCCCTGACCGGGGTTGGGCGGATCCGGCCGCGCAGGTGCGCACGAAGCGTGTCACGCATCCGCATGCCGTATTCCCCGAGCGTGGACTTGGGCGCCAGCCACCCGGCGAGGAACCCGGCCACACCGGCCGCAGCCGACGCCGCCAGCAGCCGGCCGAGAGGAGGGAATCCGAGGTGACGAGTCCACGCCACGACCGCGGATGCGGCACCCGCCACGCACAACGTCAGCCAGATTGCCGGCACCTGCACCCGGAGAAATTGCAACCAGCTGATCTGACCCACACTCAAGCTGAGCTGTGCCATCAGCAGGTAGTTGATGAAGAGCGCCAGAAGCACTCCTACAGCCACCCCGGTTACCCCCCAGAAATGTCCCACCCATGCGCCGAGGAAGACCAACCCGGCGTACAGCGCCTGACGCCATGCACGCCGGTACACTCTCCCAGTGGCTCGGGAGAGCGAGTCGCTCATTCGGTAGCTGGTGCGGAACATCATGCCCACGGCCAGCACCTGAAAGGGCGGTACCAGTGCCACCCACTTACCGCCCAGGGCGACGGCTACGAGCTCGGGTGCCAGCACCGCGGCCACGATGCCGGCTGGCAGCGTTACCAGGGCGACAAAGGCGGTGCCCTGGAGGTATGCCGAGGCTAGGCGGCGTGGGTCGTCCTGCACCCGCGACATGGTGGGAAAGAGCACCCGATCGAGGACGTCGCCGAGCAGCGCGGTGGGCACCGCCATGAGCTGGTAGGCGCGGCTGTAGAGACCCAGCGCCACCGGCCCGAGAAAGCGCCCCACAATCAGGTTGTCGGCCTGGTTGGCCAGGAACACGCCGATACGACCCGCGCTCTGCCCTACCCCGTAGTCCATGAGTTCCCGAAAAGCCGCCCACGTAGGCTGGGGCCGGAACTTCGGGGGCTCCGCCCAGAGCAGGATGGCTGCCCGCAGCACCGACTGAACGAGGTGCGCCGCAACCAGGGACCACATGCCCCATCCGAGGAGCGCGAGCCCGATGCCGAGCCCGAAGCCCAGGCCGTACGTCACCACATCCACATTGGCGAGGAGCCTGAACCGCAGCTCCCGCTGGAGGAGACTCTCCGCGACTGCCGAGAATCCAACGATGGGGAATGTCAGCGCCAGCACCCGGACGACGGGCGCCAGGTTCTCCATCCGAAAGAACTGAGCGATGAGCGGTGCCGCGAGCCAGATGAGCCCACCGGCGATGAACCCGAAACCGCTGGAGGCGAGGAACGCGGTGCTGACGTGGTGCGGCTGAAGCTGGGGCCGCTGCACCAGCGCGGGACCCAGCCCCAGCTGCGAGAAAGTCATGGCGAACACAATGACGATCAGGGCGGCGCTGACGACACCGAAATCGGCCGGCGACAAGAGTCGGGTGAGGAGCACCAGCACCGCGACCTTGAGAACGGCCATCACCCCGCTCCCCCACGCGACCCACGCCATGCCACCGAGCGTGCGTTGCGTCAGGCTCTGCATCTTAGAGCCACTGGGCAAGGCTTCGTCCGATGAGCGTGGACGTCAGGGCGATATCGTCGCGGAAGCTGTCATTGAGCTGTTGCCGCAGCGCGTCGGGCAGAGGAGGAGCCGGACGCATGTTCCGGGTGCGGAGCCGCCGGACCCAGTTCGCCGCCCGGGTCGGGATCCAGGGCTTGAACGTTCGGGCCACGCCCGCGCTGGTCATCAAGCGCTCGAGCATCATGTTCCCCGGCATCCCACCCACGTTGTGCGGGGTCTCGAAGTCGGGCGCGAAGGTGGGATCCACGCCCAGGAAGCGATACAGGTCCTGCACCACGCGGAGCGGGTTCTTCCGGAGGTCATCAAACAGAAAGACGTGGATCCGCTCCCGGGGAAATGCGTCGTAGTAGCGTTTCAGCTGCCCGTGGTATCTGCTGATCTCCATCCAGTGCGAGTCGGGATGTATCCAGGCGGCCGTGACGGTCAGGTCGGTGCCGGGATCGAGGCGCCGACCTCCGCTGCGGAGGTACATCTGGTAGTCGGAGTACGCCCGATCGGCGGGGTTGCGGAGGCAGCAGATGATGCGCGCCTGGGGAATCACGTCCCTGATGCGGCCGGCCGCCTGAGGGCATTCGAGGTAGATCGGCGACGCCTCCCCGATGGCGACCTCATTTCCCGCGTCGGCGAACAGCTTCTCGTAGTCGGCCAGCGACTGTACCGGGTAACGGTGCACCGCCGGGTTACCGTAAAGATGCCCCCCGTCCGCGTCGAGTCCGAAGGCGAAGAAGTTGGTCTCCTTCAAGGGGCTCATGAATACCTCGGGATGCTCCTTGAGGTACCAGTACAGCGCCGTAGTGCCGGCCTTGGCCGCGCCGATGACGATGAAAGTGGGAAGCATCGAAACACCTCGGGGTGGCCGGGGTCCTCCGCTCAGGCGGCACGGATGGATACCTCATGCCACGCGTTGTTGTTGTAACCCTTCACATTCCAGGTCGCCTTGACTGTCGGCGGCTGGGTCGCGCCAGAGCCGTCGGCTGCTCTTACCGCCAGCGTATGAGGGCCTGGGGCCAGCTCCAGATCTGCTTCCCAAAAGGCCCGGGTCCAGACCGCACCGGCATGCAGGATCCGCGCCGGTCCCCAATTCTGTCCGCCATCGATGGACACCTGGACCCCGGTGACTGGCCGCCCACCGGAGCCCATGGCCCACCCGCGAACCGGCACCCGGCCCGCCTGAACCACTTGGTCCGGCGCTGGCTCTACGATGACGGCGTTGAGGGGAACCTCGCTCAGGGCGGCCCCGCGTGAGACGTCGCGTGGATCGTGGGGGTTGATCTCCCGCTGTACCCGATAGGCGCTGCTCTGAAAATAGTTCGGGGAGGGCTCCTCCAATAGCGTGACCCTGCCCAGCCATTTCACGCTTCGCGCGCCGATCCACCCCGGCACAACCGCTCGCAGGGGAAAGCCGTGCACCGGCGGGAGCGACTTTCCATTCAGTTCGTCCGCCAGCACCACCTCGGCACTCAACGCCTTGGCCAGGTCGATGGAGCCACCAAAGCCAAACGTCCGCCCATGGCGCTCCACCTGATCCAAGCCGAGGAACTCGACGTACCGAGCTCGCTCCCCCACTCCTACCGCCTGGAGCAGGTCGCTCAGCCCCAGGCCGGTCCAGTGGCCGGTGCTGGCAGGCTCAGGGCCCCAAGGCAGCTCGCCAGGGAGAGGGCCCAGGCGCAGAAACTCGTTGCGGCGCAGTCCGGCACACACCAGCGTGGCCGTCACGTGGCGCCGGGGAAAGGTGCGGGTAAGCTCCTCGAGTGAGAAGCTCGTCGGCCGGTTCACCAGGCCGTCCACTTCCAGCCTGAAGGTGCCCGGATCGATCCGGGGTATTGCCGCGTGACTGCGGGTAAAGAAGAGGTCGACCGGGGTGACCGGATGGTCGCACCGCACCGGCCAGACGCCGGTGTTCAGGCCATCGGGATCATGGACTAACCGAGAACCCACGGTTATACCCCTGACTCGTCGTGCATCTAGGAGGGCTGGGCGAACACCCGGACGCTCGTCGGTGACACGAACACACGCTGGCCCTTGCTGATTCCCAGCCGCTCGTACAGTGCCCGGGGAATGTGGGCCTCGAGCGTCGCTCCGTCCTGAATCCGACTCAGCTCGAGGCGGACGACGGGGCCGAACGCACGCACATGCTGGACCGTTGCCTCGATGCTGGAGGGCCCGGAGGACGAAGGCGAGAGCTCAACATCGTATGTCCGCACGTACGCCACCGCCGCCTGGTCGTGCGCCTCGGCCCATTCCGGGGCCTCCAGTTCGTTGCCACCGATACTCACGCGACCTCGGTCGAGGCGTCCGTGGAACAGGTTGACGTCTCCCAGGAAGCCGTAGACAAAGGGCGTGGCGGGCCGCTCGTAGACCTCCTCCGGCGTGCCACTCTGCTCGATCCGGCCCTCGTTCATGATCACCACCCGATCAGACACCTCCAATGCCTCTTCCTGATCGTGGGTGACAAAGAGGCTGGTCACGTGAACCTCCTCGTGCAGCCGCCGCAGCCAGCGCCGGAGCTCCTTCCTGACCTTGGCGTCGAGTGCCCCGAAGGGCTCGTCCAGCAACAGCACCTTGGGCTTCACCGCCAGGGCACGCGCCAGCGCGACCCGCTGGCGCTGGCCGCCGGAAAGCTCGGAGGGACGGCGTTCCGCTAGCACATCCAACTGTACCAGGTGGAGGAGGCCCATGACCTGCTCCCGGATCTCCGCCTCGGAGGGCCGGACCCGCCGGGGCCGGACCCGCAGACCGAAGGCGACGTTCTCGAAGACGCTCATGTGCCGGAACAGGGCGTAGTGCTGAAACACGAAGCCCACCTGGCGCTCCCGCACCGGCTGGTCGGTGGTATCCTCGCCATGAAAGTGGATGGTGCCCTTATCGGCCGGCTCCAGCCCGGCGATGATGCGGAGTAAGGTCGTCTTCCCCGACCCGGATGGACCCAGCAGCGCCACCAGCTCGCCGCCCGGAACGTCGAGGCTCACGTTGTCCAGGGCCACGAAGTTGCCGAAGGTTTTCCGGAGATTACGCACCTCGATGCTCATGCCGCGATCCTTTCGGGAGTGCTCTCGGCGGTGGCGGCCCGCGCCACAGCACGGCGCTGCTGCCACTCGACCAGGGTCTTGAGGGCCAGGGTGACGAGCGCAAGCAGGGTAAGGACGGACGCAACCGCAAAGCTCGCGGCGAACGCGTACTCGTTGTAGAGAATCTCGACGTGAAGCGGAAGCGTGTTGGTCTCTCCTCGAATGTGGCCGGAGACAACCGACACCGCACCGAACTCCCCCATTGCCCGGGCATTGCAAAGAATGAGCCCGTAAAGCAGCCCCCACTTGATGTTGGGCAAGGTGACGCGGAAGAAGGTCTGCCATCCCCCGGCTCCGAGGACTATCGCCGCTTCCTCCTCTTCCGATCCCTGCTCCTGCATGAGCGGGATCAGCTCTCGAGCCACGAACGGAGCCGTGACGAAGGTGGTGGCGAGCACGATGCCCGGCACCGCAAAGATGATCTTGACATCATGCTCCGAGAGCCAGGGCCCGAACCAGCCCTGCGCCCCGAAGAGCAGGACGAAGATCATTCCGGAAATCACCGGCGACACCGCGAACGGCAGGTCGATCAGGGTGATCAGCAGGTGCTTGCCGCGGAACTCGAACTTGGCGATGCACCAGGCGGCGGCCACGCCGAAAATCAAGTTCACCGGCACCGCAATCGATGCAACCAGCAGGGTGAGCTTGGCCGCGCTCAGCGCGTCCGGCTCTGCAATCGCCTTCCAGTACGTCGGTAGGCCCTTCGCAAACGCCTGCACGAACACCAGCACCATCGGAAGAACCAGTACCAGGGCCAGAAAGCCCAGGGCAATGCCAATGAGCGTCCAGCGCACCAGCCGGGACTCCCCGGTGGCGCGGGTGACCGCACGCGGCGCGGTGGTTGCGGATCGGGGAACGGCCGTGGTGGCCATGGTCAGGCTGCCGAGCGGCGGCGGCCGGCCCACTGGAGCAGGTTGATGGTGAGCAACAGGGCGAACGAAGCGACCAGCATGACCAGAGCCACGGCGGTGGCCCCCGCGTAGTCATACTGCTCCAGTTTGGTGATGATCAGCAGCGGCACGATCTCGGTCTTCATGGGCATGTTGCCGGAGATGAAGACGACGGAACCGTACTCGCCGATGGCCCGGGCAAAGGCCAGCGCGAAGCCGGTGAGCAAGGCCGGCGCCACCGTCGGGAAAACCACCCGGGTAAAAGTCTGCCACCGGCGGGCGCCAAGGCTTGCCGCCGCTTCCTCCACCTCGACTTCGAGATCGTCGAGTACCGGTTGAACTGTCCGGACCACAAAGGGCAGGCCGATAAAGACGAGCGCCACGGTGATCCCAACCCAGGTGTACGATACCTTCAGGCCCAGCGGCTCCAGATAGGACCCGATCCACCCGTTGGGCGCGTACAGGGTGGTCAGGGCAATACCGGCAACGGCCGTCGGGAGCGCGATCGGCAGGTCCACCATGGCATCTACCACGCGCCTCCCGGGAAACCGGTAGCGCACCAACACCCAGGCCACGAGCAAGCCGAACACGGTGTTGATCAGTGCGGCGACGAACGAGGCTCCGAACGTCACCCGATAGGAAGCCACGACCCGCGGGTCCGTCACGATCGACCAGAACTGGCTGCCCGAAAGCTCAGCCGTCCTGGTGAACACGGTGGCCAGTGGGAGGAGCACCATGAGGCTCAAGTAGGTGCAGGTGATTCCCAGGGAAAGGCCAAATCCTGGAAGTACGCTCCTCGATTTCTGCCGCATCGTCTATCGTCCCGGCTGATAGATCTGATCGAACAGGGCACCGTCAGCAAAGTGCGTGGCATGTGCCTTCTTCCACCCGCCAAACACCTCGTTTACCGTGACCAGCGTCATTTTGGGGAACTGGGCATCGTACTTCGACGCCACCGCTGCGAGCCGCGGACGATAGAAGTGCCGTGCCGCGATCTCCTGCCCGGCATCGGTGTACAGGTATTCCAGGTAGGCCTGAGCCACCTGCCTGGTGCCGTGCTTACCCGCAGTCCTGTCTACCACGGCAACCGGTGGCTCTGCCAGAATGCTGATCGAGGGGGCGACGACTTCGAACTTGCCCGGGCCCAGCTCCTTGATCGCGAGCAGCGCCTCGTTCTCCCACGCAATGAGGACGTCTCCTATGCCCCGCTCCACGAAGGTGGTGGTGGACCCCCGGGCGCCGGCATCGAGCACCGGAACGTTCTTGAACAACTTCCTGACGAACTCCCCGGCCTTGGCATCATTGCCACCCGGCTGACGCAAGGCCCAGGCCCAGGCAGCGAGGTAATTCCACCGGGCGCCCCCGGAGGTCTTGGGGTTCGGGGTGATCACCGATACGCCCGGCTTGGCCAGATCTCCCCAGTCGCGGATCCCCTTCGGGTTTCCCTTGCGGACCAGTAACACAATCGACGAGGTGTAAGGCGAGCTGTTGTTCGGCAGGCGGCTCTGCCAGTCGGCCGGCAGTGCCCTGCCCTTGTCCGCGATCTGATCGATGTCGTACGCCAGTGCCAGGGTTACGACGTCCGCCTCCAGGCCATCGATCACCGATCGGGCCTGTTTACCTGAGCCACCGTGCGATTGGCGGATCTTCACGTCCTGCCCGGTCTTGCCTTTCCAGTATGCCGCGAACCGCTGATTGAAGTCTTCGTATAACTCACGCGTCGGATCATACGACACGTTCAGGAGCGTCACCGGCTTCTGCGAGATCTGCCCCACAAGCGGTACCGCGGCACCTGGCAGGAGCAGTGTAAGTGCAAGCGTCTTCATGACAGCATTTCCCTTTAGTACGAAGTCTGGAATCGGGTGATCACGGCGTTCTCGGGCTCCCGGTCGCCCGTCGCAGCGCCGCCGATGAATGTCGTGTGCTCATAGTTCACTGCGACCTTCACTGCACGGGTGAAGTGCCAGTTTACCCCCACACCCCATGCCTTGGCTTTCTGAACGCTGGCTGCAGTGGTGGCGTACACCGGGAAGGCCGCCGGATCCAGGTGGAGCTCGCCATAGCGGCTGACCAGCTCCAGCGCACCGAGGCCACCCTCCTTGAGATCGAACGGCCTCCTGGGTGCCGGGCTCCGGAACCCCGCCTTCTCGCCGGTGAGAAAGAACGACCCCTCCGCCTGCCAGGCGGTGTGCTCCAGCTCCGCGGTAACACCGGCGCGGGTAACCTCACTACGGGAGAGGACGTACTCGCCCAGCAGACCGAGCGGTCCGGTGTAGAAGTAGCCCTGGGGAGAGAGTCGAGTCCGCTGTCCGTTGGCGAACACGTTGTTGGCCGGAGTAGTGGCGCTGCTGTTGTAGCGGAAGAGGGTCTGCTGACCCGGCGTTCGGTACGATGGGAGTCCGGGCGCAGCGGTTGACCCTCGCTCGAACCCGGTGCTCCCGGCCACGCCGACGCCAAGCCCCCGGAGGGACCCTACTTTGAACGGCTGAACGAAAAACCGGGCCGCGAAGTCCTTCGCGTTGCTCAGGTCATCGCCCCCGTTGGCGAGATCAGGAACGCCGTTGAAGACACCCACCTGGTAGGCAAGCAGGCCCTCGGCGATGTCGCCGGCCACCTGGAGGCCGACATCCCGGCTCGGCACCAGGTTGCTGGGCAGTCCGCGTTCAGCGAAAGCGATGTCGGTAGCTGATTGGAGCCTTTCGAGGCCGATCGGCGGCTTGAACTTGCCGGCGCGGACAGTGAACTGAGGGGCAAACTTTCCGTCCCAATAGGCGTCGAAGATGGTAGGAGACGCGCCCCCGAAGTCAGGCATGAGCCGAAAATCGAAGTACCGGCCGACGGTAGCTTCAATGATCGGGCGGGCTCGGCGGATCAGAAGGTTGTCTATGCCCACGCTAGCATCCGTACTTGGGAAGAGGCGCCCGTCGCTCTGGAAGTAGCCGCGGAACCGCAGCGTGTACTTGCCGTCGGCAGATTTGAGGCTGAACCCGTCCTTGGCGCTTGCGGTCGTGGTTACCCCGTCCTTTGCCGCCGCGGCCGCGCTATCCGCGGCCAGCTCACCCAACCGCCTCAGGATTCGAAGCTGCTGGTCCAGCTCGTCCACCCGGGCAGCCAGGGATGGCGGGCTGTCACCGCGGGCGTGATCGGCCGAGCCTCCGTCCTGCTGCGCCCACAGCTGTTGGCCTGCTCCTACACTGACACTCCACAGCGTTAATCCGCTGATCCAGGACCGCAGGCCTTTCATTGCACCTCTCCTCTTGCTCGCGCGGTTTCCGTTGGTTCTGATGTCGAACCAGGCTGGTGGGCAGTCTGGGTCCAGCCCTACCCTATTTAGTCTATCTACCAGATAGAGTAAATAGGCAAATGGCATGCCGCTCGTCAAGGGTCACGGTATCAGGATCGAGTGACGGTGCGTGTTGCGAGGTCTACCTTGTGCCGGAGGCTCGCCAGGCTGGTGCCGTCCAGCACCTTCGCCGTGGCATCGCGAACCTCTTTCATCAGCAGATGCACACCGCAGACCTCCTCGCTCCGGCAGTCGGCGCAGGGCACGTAGGCCGTCTGGCTGGCGCAGGGAACCGGGGCGAGCGGCCCGTCGAACATGCGGACGATCTGACCGAGGTAGATGTCAGCCGGGTCGCGGGCAAGGCGATAACCCCCTCCCTTTCCCTTCCGGCTCTGCAGGATGCCCTGGTTCTTCAGCCCCAGGAGAATGAACTCGAGAAACTTGGCGGGAATCTGTTCGGCTCGCGCGATATCGGAAATCCGGACCGGCTCGTCACCCTGGTGGTTGGCGAGTGCCAGAAGCGCCTTGATGGCGTATTTGGCCTTCTTGGAGAGCATGCCCTTACATGTACCCGTCGCGCCGGAGGGTCTCGAGCCCGCCGCCGCCGTCCTTGTCCTGCGCCCGGCCGGAGCGCTCGGCGATATTGGCGAACTTTCCTGACTGGAGCTCCATGATAATATCGTCAACGTTCATGGCCTCGGAGTCGACCGACGCGGTGCAGGTATAGCAGCCAAGAGAGCGGTAGCGCTTACCGCTACCCTGATTGTAGTAGAGCGACACGGTCGGGATCTCCTCCCGGCGGATGTACTCCCAGATGTTGAGCTCGGTCCAGTCGAGGAGCGGATGGATCCGAAGGTGGGTGCCGGGCGCGAATTCGGTCTTGAACTGATTCCAGAACTCGGGGGGCTGATCGCCGACGTCCCACTGCGACTCCGTGGTCCGGGGTGAAAAATACCGCTCCTTCGAACGGCTGCCCTCTTCGTCGGCGCGCACGCCAACGATGACACCGGTGAACGGCTCCGTATTCCGGTCGAGCTCGTACACCTTCTTCGTGTGGTTCAGCCGGTAGCGGGGCCACTCACCGCTCAAGGTATGCTTGAGCGCGTCCGTCTTGAGTGCCTTACAGCAGGCGATCCGATCGATGGCTCCGTCGGGAAAGGTGCGCTTCTGCTCCAGCGCCTGGCGGTTCTGGCCGTAGATCATGGTCAGGTTCCACTCCAGCGCCAGCCGGTCCCGGTACTCGATCATCTCCGGGATCTTATAGGAGGTGTCGATGTGGATTAGGGGGATCGGCACGTGCCCAAAGAAGGCCTTGCGCGCCAGCCAGAGGAGCACCGTGCTGTCCTTCCCGATAGACCAGAGCATGCCCAGGTTCTTGAAGTTGGCATAGGCCTCCCTCAGAATGTGCACGCTTCGATTTTCCAGCTGGTCGAGATGATCCATGCCGCCTGCCATCAGAGTTGGCCTCCAAACCGCGCGATTACCTTTGCGACGCACTGATCCACACTCAAGGTGCGGGTATCCAGGGTCAGCTCCGGGTTCTCGGGTGCCTCGTACGGGTCATCGATTCCGGTGAAGTTCACAATTTCGCCCCGCCGCGCGCGGGCATAGAGTCCCTTCGGATCCCGCCGTTCACACTCCGCGAGAGGGGTCGCGACATAGATCTCGACGAAGCGGTGGCACAGCGCCCGAATGAAGTCCCGAGATTCCCGGTAGGGCGACACGAATGATGCCACCACCGTGACCCCGTGCGCCGCCAGCCGGCTCGCCATGTAGCCGGTGCGGCGCAGGTGCTCCTCACGCTCGGCCCGGGTATAGCCCGTATTCGGGAACACGGACCGCAGCGCATCGCCATCGAGATACTCAACCTCAACGCCGCGGCGGACCAGCTCCTGGTGCACCTGCGTCGCGATGGTGCTCTTGCCTGAGCCCGACAAGCCAGTGAACCATAACACGACGGTTTCGTCCGGCTTACCGTGCGGCATGGACCTCAGTAGCCAATAACAAAGCTGGGGTTCCGAAGTTCCGGCTTATTGTAGGTGAGCGGTGACGATCGCTCCCCGTTGCGGCCGGACTGCCGGTAGATGCAGTCTCCGGCGGCGACATCCCACTCCATTGTCGGACCCAGCCGGGGGTAAATGTCGGCCCGTCCATCCGCGACCCAGCAGAACTTGAGGGAACTGCCGGCCTTCACCCGACGGGCGACCGGCAAGTTGCGCAAGTATTCCTCGAGCTCGGGCGCGGGGTGGGAGAGGCTTTCTACCACCGTCAGCGGCTCGCCGGGCCGAGGAGGGCTGGAGTAGATCCGCTCGGGCGTACCGCCCTTCTCCTGGCGCCATGATCCCATGCCCTTCACCGCCCAGTAGAGCAGATCGAGTGCCGGGGCAAGCACCACCCCCAGAACCGGTTCTCCATCCTCAATAAGGGCCACGTTCACGGTGAACTCCGCCCGGCGCTTGATGAACTCCTTGGTGCCGTCCAAAGGATCGACCAGCCAGAATCGGCGCCACATCCGTCGGCCCTCGAAGCCTGGCGCCTCTCCCTCTTCCGAGATGACTGGCGTGTCTGGCTCCAGCTCCAGGAGCCCCTCAACCAGGATGTCATGAGCCGCCTCATCGGCGAGCGTCACAGGGCTGGAATCTGCCTTCTGCCGCACTCCAGCCGGCACGGCCCCGTCGTAGTAGTCCATCGTGGCGCTGCCGGCTTCACGGGCCAGGCGCGTGACGGTCTCGAGAAGCTCCGCCGCTACCATGGCCGGAAGATGATGCCCTTGTCCTGAAGGTGGGCCTTGAGGCGATCAACCGACTCGGACACCGCTCCCCCGGGAAGCTGGAGGTCGCATGCGAGATCGGTGGTGATGGTGTCGCCGGCCCAGACGGTCTCGATCGAGTCGGGGGGCACCGCAGTCTTGATTACTTCCAGATCGTCCTGGGTGAGCTCGGCCGCCGCCACTACCAGGATAATACCGGCATCAAGCATGAGGTTCGCCACCTCGGCCAGCCGCCGCATGTGCTCCAGGCGATTCTCCTGCTTCCGTTCAATGTCGGCATCGACGCCGTACAGAACATTGCCGATGCCCATGAAATAAACGACCTTGCCGTCCTCGAACAGCTTTCCCTCCAGCGCCTTTGCGATGCCTTTGCGATCGGTCTCATGCTCCCCCGTGACCAGAATCAACGCCGCCTTTTGGTTGTACTTCTCAGCCCGCCGTTCGGGCTGGATGAAGCTGGCCTCCCACTTGTAGTTTCGGAGAAGTACTCGATCGCGTACCGTGGTCTGGCGATCGGGCAGTGCTTCACGGACGATGCCGCCGCCGCGAATCTCGAAATCATCGACGATCACGAAGCGGCTGGTGGCGGCGACATCCTCGGCCAGATCGCAGGCGATGGCGCGGTCCAGCTTCAATACGCATTCGGCCACATCGTGGCGCTTGATGACGTTTCGTTGCTCGGTGGGATCGAGGGTGGACGCATCCATCACCCGAAGGATCTCTTCCACCCGGGCCGTCACACGGGCGGTTCCCAGCTTGAGCAGGTACTCCTTGCGGTTCACCATCGCTTCCTTGCCGAGCCAGAAGAGGCTGACCCTGAGGCGCGTGGTGACCTGAGGCCGAGGCTGGTTCTCCAGCGTGGCCATCTCCCCGCGCGGGATGTAGATCTGCTCCTGCAGCGTGAAGCCGACAGCGGCGCCTGCCTCTGCCCGGCCCTGCAGGGGCCGGTTGAAGGCCTCGATCGTCTTCACCCGGCTCTTTTTGCCGGACGGGTAGAAGATCACTGAATCACCCACCGTAATGGCGCCGGAGTCGATCGTCCCGGCGACAATTCGCCGGTCGTCGCCCTGCTTGGTGAACTTGTACACGTCCTGGACCGGCATCCGAAAGGCACGTTCCGTAGGCGGGGGCTCACTCCGGAATGAGTCGAGCGCTTCGAGGACGGTGGGCCCTTGATACCACGGAAGGCTGGCCGAGCGATCGGCGATGTTGTCGCCGCCGCGGGCAGACACGGGAATGAAGGAGGAGGGCCGGATACCCACCTGATCGAGGAAGGCTCCGTACTCGCGGACGATCCGGTCATAGACCCCCCGGTCCCACCCGACCAGGTCCATCTTATTCACCACCACCGCGAGCTGGCGGATGCCGAGCAGGGAGACCATGTAGCCATGGCGGCGGGAATTCTCCTGCACCCCCTCCTGGGCGTCGATCACCAGCAGGGCCGCCTCAGCGCGCGCGGCCCCGGTGATCATGTTCTTCAGAAACTCGATATGGCCGGGCGCGTCCAGGATCAGGTAGTGCCGGAGCCGGCTCTTGAAGAACACCCGAGCGGCGTCGATGGTAATACCCTGAGCCTGCTCGTCCCTCAGGGCGTCCAGCAGAAAGGCGTACTCAAACGGCTTGGAATTGAGCTCACACTGGGTGCGGATCTGCTCGAGCTTTCCCACGGGTAGTGAGCCGGTGTCGGCCAGGAGCCGGCCGATGACGGTGCTCTTGCCGTGATCGACGTGGCCGACGATCACGATGTTCATCCGGAGCTGTTCCTGGCGGGTGGCCGGGGAACCTCTCGGCTGCAAAAGCTGCTCTGAAATACCGGTCAGACTAGCCTCCCTAGATTGCCGCGATGATGCTATGCGAAAACGGTGCCGGAGTCTACATGTGGTGCGTCTGAGCAGCAACAGCCCCCCTGCTACCGCTTCGGCAGCGGCATGAGTAACCTGCTGGAGGTGCAAACGCTCGGTCAAATCTCACGGAATCAGGGGGATCGGGCCGCTGGACCGGTCGCCAAAGGATGGCCTTTTTTATGCTCCCTGATCGGCGCTGGTTCTCGAGGCCGTCCTGAATCTCTTGAATATGCGATGTCCTGCATACTCAGTCGGCGCGGACCCACCCGTATCCTGGTTACCCGAACTGTAAGCCGGCCCAACTCACCTTAGGGGTATCATGAAACTCAATGCCGCGCGTGCGATTACAATAGCGGCCCTGACTTGGGCGGTGGCTGGTTCTATTTCATGTAAGGGCGACGATCTGACGCCTCCGGGGCCCGCCGTTGCGGCCATCGCGGAGCTGTCGGGAAATGGCCAAGTGGGTCGGGTCGGGGAGCAGCTGTCGAATCCAATCCTGGTTCGGTTGACGGATGCCAGCAACAATCCAGTCAAGGGAGCCCGGGTCAGATTCATCGTGACCCCGGCCAGCCCCGGCGCCTCCGTATCTCCGGAGACCGCGACCTCCGGTAGCTCAGGAGAAGCGTTGACGAGGTGGACCCTGCCGACGGTTGCTGGTACCGCCACCATCGTGGCCGAGGTCGTTGGAACCTCGGGGCTCACCGTGCAGTTCTCGGCAACTGCGGCTGCCATCGAGCCTGACACTGTCGCGATCATGGGTGGGCAAGATCAAGCGGCGCCACCCCTTGCGCAGCTTCCGGAATCGCTCAAAGTGAAGGTTACAGATCGATACGGCAATCCGGTGAGCGGATTCCGGGTGACCTGGGCGTCGGTAGGAGAAGGCAGCATTAGCCCGGTGGAAGCGCCCAGCGACGCCGAGGGATATGCAGCGGCCGCCCGCACCTTGGGCGGCGGCGGTCCCACTTCATCCTCAACTGCGACTGCCAGTGGGCTCAAGGGTTCTCCACTCACCTTCACCCACCGTGTGGTTCAGCCCGCCACAGTTGTCATACTGACCCAGCCTTCCTCGACAGCCGGAATGGGGACGCCTTTCGCTCAGCAGCCGGTAATCGAAGTGCGTGATGCAGCAGGAACCGTCCTCGACAGAATCCAAGTCGTTGCCAGTGTTGAGTCCGGAGGCGGAATCCTCAACGGAACCACGACCGCCGTAACATCGGGCGGCTCGGCCAGTTTCGAGAATCTAGCGTTGTCCGGAGCCTTAGGTGCACAGGTACTCCGCTTCACCTCCGGGTCAGCGTTCGCACTTTCGTCGCCCATTACGGTTACGGCTCCTTCCGGCGGGAGTCAGGGCCAGTGGTCGGCCCCGGTGCCCATGCCCCTAGTCGGGATCCATATGTCTCTTCTGCCGAACGGCAAGGTGATGATGTTCAGCAGGACGAGCCAGCCCTACCTATGGGATCCGTCGGGCGCCGGCACGTTCACCCAGATGCCTTTGATAACCAACGTGTTCTGCAGCGGTCACACCCTGCTTCCCGACGGGCGGCTCTTCGTTATCGGAGGGCACATCGCTGAAGACAAGGGACTCCCGGACGGCAACATCTTCGATCCTGTGGGGAACAGCTGGACACGAGTCCCGAACATGCTCGTTGGCCGCTGGTATCCGACCGCCACCGTGCTGCCGAACGGTGAGGTTCTGGTGTTGGGCGGACGCGATGAGCTCGCGGAGTATTCCACCGTACCCGAAATCTGGACTGGATCGGGATGGCGCCAGCTCACGGGAACAGGGGTGGCGCGCCCCATGCCGTATTACCCCAGGATGTTCGTGGCTCCGAATGGCAAGACCTTCTTTGCCGGTCCATGGCAATCCACCCGCTACTTCGACCAGACGGGGAACGGAAGGTGGGAGCCGGTGATCCCCCGGGTCATCGACCGCAACCGGACGTACGGTTCGGCGGTGATGTACGAGCCCGGGAAAATCATCTACATCGGGGGTGCCGACCCGCCGGAAAACACGGCTGAGATCGTCGACCTGAACCAGCCATCGCCCACCTGGTCGATGACCGGCTCGATGGCATTCCAACGACGCCATCACAACGCCACAGTCTTGCCCGACGGCCAGGTTCTCGTCACCGGAGGTAGCAGCGCCCCGGGGTTCAACAACGAGACCGGCGCGGTGCATACATCCGAGATGTGGAACCCAGCTACGGGTGCGTGGGCCATCATGGCACCCAACGCCATCGATCGGGTCTACCATGGCACCACGCTGCTGCTACCTGACGGGCGGGTCCTGTTTGCGGGAAGTGGGGAGGGTGGTGGTGGCGTCGATCAGAAGACGTACGAGATCTACTCACCACCGTACCTTTTCAAGGGGCCGCGTCCCACGATTGCCTCGGCGCCGGCATCGGTGGCCTACGGCCAGATCTTCCAAATACAGACGCCGAATGCCGGCAGCATTCAGAAGGTAAGCATCATCCGGCTGGGCTCGGTAACCCACGCCTTCGATGAGAGCCAGCGATTCATGAGCCTCACCCATAGCGCGTCCGGTGACCAGCTGTCGGTCAGCGCGCCGCTCAACGCCAACCTGGCTCAGCCTGGGCACTATCTGCTTTCCATCGTCGACAGCAACGGAGTGCCGTCGGTCTCGAAGGTCTTACAGATCCGTTGATCCACACAGCAAAGCGGCGGGGCAAACCCCCCCCCGTTTTTTTTGCCGCCAACCCCAAT
>JBKJZM010000260.1:0-6153 GCA_046715295.1 Gemmatimonadales bacterium
CGGTATCCGGATCAACACCCTGGCCAACTCGCGAACGGCCTTCGCGAGCCTCAGGGGCAAGGCCTGGCCGGTATCCGACATTCCGCTCCGCGCGGGCATGAGCGTCGGCATGATGCTCATCTCGGTCGAGCTGCTGTTCATGCTGGGGATCCTGCTCTTCATCCCGGCCGATGTGGCCGGGGCCTGCTTCCTCGGGTTCGCCATCGGGGAGTCGCTCGGCGCCGCGGCGCTCCGGATTGCCGGCGGCATCTTCACCAAGATCGCCGACATCGGGTCGGATCTGATGAAAGTGGTGTTCAAGATCAAGGAGGATGACGCCAGAAACCCGGGCGTGATTGCCGACTGTACCGGCGACAACGCCGGCGACTCGGTGGGTCCCACCGCGGACGGTTTCGAGACCTATGGCGTCACCGGCGTGGCGCTGATCACGTTCATCGTGCTGGCGGTACCGGACACCACCATTCAGGCGCAGCTGCTGGTCTGGATCTTCCTGATGCGGGTCATGATGGTGCTGGCCTCGGGCTTCTCCTACCTGATCAGCAACGCCATCTCGCGGGGCAGGTATGAAGCGGCCACCCGGTTCGACTTCGAGGCCCCTCTGACCCAGCTGGTCTGGATGACGTCACTGATCTCGGTGGCCCTGACCTATGCCCTGTCGTATGTGATCGTCCCCCACCTGGGGGGCAACTCGGATCTGTGGTGGCAGCTGTCCACGGTAATCACCTGCGGCACCCTGGCGGGTGCCATCATCCCCGAGCTGGTGAAGGTGTTTACCTCCACCGGGTCGCGCCACGTCCGTGAGGTGGTGACGTCCTCGCGGGAGGGTGGGGCATCGCTGAACATCCTGTCCGGCTTCGTGGCCGGGAACTTCTCGGCCTACTGGCTCGGTCTCACCATCATGGGCCTTATGGCCATCGCCTACGGCGTCAGCACGATGGGCGTGGGCGAGCTGATGAAGGCGCCGGCCATCTTCGCGTTCGGTCTGGTGGCTTTCGGGTTTCTCGGCATGGGTCCGGTGACCATCGCGGTGGACAGCTACGGTCCGGTGACCGACAACGCGCAGTCGATCTACGAGCTCTCCCTGATCGAGCAGGTGCCCAACATCAAGCAGGAGCTCAAGCGCGATTACGGTATGGACGTCAACTTCGAGACCGCCAAGGAGCTGCTGGAGGAGAACGACGGGGCGGGGAACACCTTCAAGGCAACGGCGAAACCGGTGCTGATCGGCACGGCGGTGGTTGGTGCCACCACCATGATCTTCTCGATCATCATGGCGCTCACTCACGGGCTCACCGACGGCATGGAATTCCTCTCGATTCTCCATCCGCCCTTCCTGCTCGGCCTCATCACCGGCGGGGCCGTGATCTACTGGTTCACCGGCGCCTCCACCCAGGCGGTCACGACCGGCGCCTACCGCGCGGTGGAGTTCATCAAGGCCAACATCCGGCTCGAAGGCGTCACCAAGGCGTCGACGGAGGACAGCACCCGGGTGGTCGAGATCTGTACCCAGTACGCCCAGAAGGGAATGTTCAACATCTTCCTCGGCGTCTTCTTCTCCACCCTCGCCTTTGCCTTCATCGAGCCGTTCTTCTTCATCGGCTACCTGATTTCGATCGCGATGTTCGGCCTGTTCCAGGCCATCTTCATGGCCAATGCCGGTGGTGCCTGGGACAACGCCAAGAAGATCGTGGAGACCGAGCTCAAGATGAAAGGCACCCCGCTCCACGACGCCTCGATCGTCGGCGACACGGTGGGCGATCCCTTCAAGGACACCTCGTCGGTCGCCATGAACCCGGTGATCAAGTTCACCACTCTCTTCGGCCTCCTGGCCGTGGAGCTCGGCGTGTATCTCACTGCGGAAGGCTCCGGCACGCTGGCCCGGGTGCTGGCGGTGGCGTTCTTCCTGGTTTCCCTCTTCTTCGTCCACCGCTCCTTCTACGGCATGAGGATCGAGTCGGGCCGCCCGGCGGCGGTGAAAGCGTAAGGCGACTGGATGGCCACTCGTGGGGCTGTTGCCTCCTCCAGGGCGGTCCCTCCGGGGCTCACCCGTAACCAGCTGCTCGAGCTCTATTACTACATGCGGCTGACCCGCTCTTTGGAGGAGCGGCTGGTCAATCTGTATCGCCAAACGAAGGTGGTTGGCGGCCTGTTCCGCTCCCTTGGGCAGGAGGCCGACGCGGTGGGCTCGGCCTACGCGCTGGACCGGTCCAAGGGAGATGTCCTCTCTCCGCTGATCCGCAATCTGGGCTCCATGCTGGTCCAGGGCGCCACACCGCTCGAAATCCTGCGGCAGTATATGGCCAAGGGAGACTCGCCCACCCGCGGTCGCGAGCTCAACATTCACTTCGGCGATACTGTCCGGGGTTTCATCGGCCAGATCTCGCATCTGGGCGACATGGTGCCGGTAATGGCCGGGGTGACGCTCTCGTTCAAGCTCCGGGGCCAGGAACGGGTCGGGCTGGTGTACGTCGGGGATGGGGCTACCTCGACGGGCGCGTTCCACGAAGGGATCAACTTCGCGGCCGTGCAACGCTGTCCCCTGGTCGTGATCGTGGAGAACAACGGCTACGCGTACTCCACGCCGACCAGCAAGCAGACGGCGTGCACCAGCTTCAAGGACAAGGCGATCGGCTATGGTGTACCCGGCGTGCGGGCCGACGGAAACGACGTGGTGGCGACCTACGAGGTCACCAGGGAAGCGGTGGACCGGGCCCGCCGGGGCGAAGGCGTCACCCTCATCGAGCTGATGACCTACCGCCGCAAGGGCCACGCAGAGCACGACAACCAGTCCTATGTCCCAGCCGGCGAGCTGGAGCGCTGGGCCCGGGAGAACGATCCTCTGGACCGCTTTATTAAGGCGCTCACCGGGCCTGAGGGCGTGCCGGCCGCCGAGCTGGAGCGGATCGACGCGCGGGTTACGGCCGAGATCGATCGGGCGACGGACGAAGCAGAGGCCTCACCCGCGCCGGAGGTTCGAGACGGCCTGCTCGGCGTCTACGCCGATCCGGCCGCGGCACCCGTGCTCTGGTATCGGGAGGGCGTTCACTCCGCGGTCGATACCCATGAGCGGCCCGCCAGTTGGGGGACGCACGATGGCTGAGAGCACGTACCTTGAGGCAATCCGGCAAGGACTGTTCGAGGAGATGGAGCGGGACCCCAATGTCATTTGCCTGGGCGAAGACATCGGGGCCTACGGTGGCGCGTTCAAGGTGACCGAAGGTCTGCAGACCCGCTTCGGCGATCAGCGGGTCATCGATACGCCGCTGTCCGAAGCCGCGATCGTGGGCGCCGCGGCCGGCGCGGCCCACATGGGCCTGCGGCCGGTGTGTGAGATGCAGTTCATCGATTTCATCTCCTGTGCCTACGACATGCTCACCAACTACGTAGCGACGGCCCGCTATCGCGCCTTTCTGCCCTGTCCCATGGTGGTGCGGGGACCGAGCGGGGGGTACGTCCGGGGCGGACCCTTTCATTCCCAGAACCCCGAGGCCGCGTTCCTCCACACCCCGGGCCTCAAAATCGTCTACCCTGCCACCGCCAGTGACGCCAAGGGGCTGATCAAGTCCGCCATTCGGGACGAGGACTGCGTACTCTTCTTCGAGCACAAGTATCTCTATCGCCGGATCAAGGAAGAGCTGCCCGAGGGCGACCACCTCGTGCCGATCGGCAAGGCCCGCCTGGCCCGGGAAGGGCGCGACCTCTCGATCATCACCTACGCCGCGACGGTGTGGAAGGCGCTCGAGGCCGCGGAACAACTGGAGCGGGAGGATGGGTTGTCAGTCGAAGTGCTGGATCTCCGCTCGCTCCTGCCGATGGACGACGAGGCCATCGCCGCCACGGTCAAGAAGACCAATCGAGTGCTGATCGTGCACGAGGACACTGTGACCGGCGGAGTGGCAGGCGAGATCGCGGCCCGCATTAACGACCTGGCCTTCGAATGGCTGGACGCGCCGATCAAGCGGGTCGCGGCCCATGATGTGCCGCTCCCGTACGCGCCACAGCTAGAGGATTTCGTGTTGCCTCAGACGGCCGATATTGTCCGCGCCGCAAGATGGGTTGCGAAGTATTAGTCTAGGGTCTAGGGTCTAAGGGTCGAGGTCGAAAGCCGAGGAGTTCACATGGCCAAAATAGATGTCATCATGCCGCAGATGGGCGAGTCGATCGCCGAAGGCACGCTCTCCCGCTGGATGAAGAAGGTGGGCGACCCCATCAAGCGGGACGAGCCCATTTTCGAGATCTCCACCGACAAGGTGGACGCGGAGATTCCGGCCCCGGTCGCCGGCGTTCTGGCGGAGATCCTGGTGCAGGAAGGCCAGACCGTAGCGGTGCAGACGGTCGTCGCCCGGATCGAGACCGACGCGACCGTCGCGGCCGAGAAGCCATCACACCCAGAGGGTACCCGGCCGGCTGCGCCGTCTCCCGGTGCCCCGGCCCCCCAGAAGCCGGCCACGCCGGCTGGAGCGCCGCCCGCCCCGCTGGCGCCGGCGCCTGCGGTGCCGCCCAAGGGCGCGTCTCGCCCCAGTGAACCGCCCGCCCCATCGAGATCGGTCCCCGCCGCCGCTGCCGCGGCCGCGCCTGACACCCGAGCCGTGAGCGACGCCACCGGTGGGAATGGTGCGCCCGAGTCTATTGAGGAGCGGCTCCAGCGTAAATCGACCCCGCTGGTCCGCAAGATGGCGGCCGAGCACCAGGTCGACATCAGCGCTATCGCGGGCACCGGGCTCCTGGGCCGTGTCACCAAGAACGACATCCTGAGCTACATCGAAGGTGGGCAGGCGACAGCGGGGCCGGAGCCCTCTGGGCGGGTGGGCAGCGGGGCAGTAACCACTGCCGCCACAGGTTCCGAGCGCGCCGCTGCCCAGCCTCCCCGCGGTCCCGCCTCGCTGGCAGCGGCAGCGACCGTGGACCCGTGGCCAGGGGATCGGGTGGAACCGTGGTCGCGAATCCGGAAGCTCACGGCCGACCACATGGTCATGTCGCGCCGGGTCTCGCCCCACGTCAACACCATTTTCGAGATCGACTACACTCGGGTGGCGCAGGTCCGGGCCCGGAACAAGAAAGAGTTCGCCGATCGGGGCGTGAACCTTACCTACCTGGCGTTCATCACCAAGGTCGTGGCCGACCACCTGCGGAAGCACCCGGTGCTCAACTCCGCGGTGTCGGGGGAGAGCACGCTCTTCCGGCGCGACATCAACATCGGCATCGCCGTTGCGCTCGACTGGGGGCTCATCGTCCCGGTGATCAAGCACGCCGACGAGCTCTCCCTGCTGGGGATCGCCCGGGCCATCAACGACCTCGGCGAGCGGGCCCGGACCAAGAAGCTGAGCCCCGACGAGGTCCAGAAAGGGACCTTCACCATCACTAACCCAGGCGGGTTCGGCTCGGTGATCGGCACACCCATCATCAACCAGCCCCAGGCCGCCATCCTCTGCGTCGGGAGCATCGAGAAACAGCCGGCGGTGGTCACCGTCGACCACGCGGATATGATCGCCATCCGCACCAAGGGAATGCTCTCGCTCGCCTTCGATCACCGGGTCGTGGACGGTGCCGACGCCGACCGGTTCATGGCCGACGTGAAGGCGGGTCTCCAGGAGTTTACGGAAGCCGGAACCTGAGATGCCCAGGCGAATCCTGGCCGTCGACGGCGAGCAGTGGGACGTGGCCGTGAGTGGACGGGTCACCCAGTACGTGAAGGATGAGTTCGGCCTCATCTTCACCCGCGGCGTCGGGCCCGATCGCGAGCAACGGGTGGCACGCTATTCTCCCCTCGGCGCCAAGAGTCGGGAGCTCTCGCTCAGCCAGCTGAGCGATCAGGAGCTGCGTGACCTGCTGGCTCACTCTCAACCATCCTGGACCGCTCCCGAGACGGGGTATCGCCGCTGAGCCTCATGACCCAGGCGATCGAGCCTGTGAAAACCATCGACTTGCACGTGCATTCGACCGCCTCGGATGGGGGTCTCGCTCCCGAGGCCGTGGTCAAGCGGGCACACGCTGCGGGTCTCGGTGCCATCGCGCTCACCGACCACGACACCCTGGGCGGCATACCCTAAGCGCGCGCCGCGGGCGAGCGCTTCGGCGTTCGGGTGATCGGCGGGTGCGAGTTCTCGGCGGCGGCGCCCTGGGGCGAGATGCACGTGTTGGGGTACTTTCTCC